>CAYHTS010000007.1:0-1189 GCA_964359635.1 uncultured Candidatus Saccharibacteria bacterium
CAATATCTCAAAAGCCATCTTCACTCCGAAAAACCCGTTTACACCCCAGGGGTGTAAACGGGAATATGGTTTGGGGTAGGAGATTGTTTAGTGCCTTTGAGTAGTTTAAGATGAGAGTCATGAAACTTTTGCGCGAAACCATAAAATTATTACCGGAATCGCCGGGGGTCTATTTATTTCACGGGAGTGACGGTGCTGTTATTTACGTGGGTAAGGCGGTGAATTTGCGGCGGAGGGTGGGCAGTTATTTTATTGGTGCGCATGATGATAAAACAACTCGACTAGTATCGGAGATTAGCCGCGTCGAGCATCAAACAACCGATTCGGCGCTTGAGGCGTTTCTCTTGGAAGCCAAGCTCATCAAAAAATATCAGCCAAAATATAATATCCTTGCCAAAGACGATAAAAGCTATCTGTACGTATGGGTTTCGAAGGAAGAGTTTCCCAAGATTGTGCTGGCGCGTGGCACCGATTTGGGCAAAATAACAGAGAAAAGTCCACGGATTTACGGTCCTTATTTATCGGGACAATCCCTGCGTGTGGCGCTTGATATAATGCGGCAAATCGTGCCCTTTCGAACATGCCGGGTATTACCAAAGCGGAAATGCTTGTACGGGTACCTAGGCCTTTGCGATGCTCCCTGCGTGGGCGGAATAACCCAAAAAGAATACCAAGACAATGTACGGCAGTTAATCAGCTTCCTAAATGGCAATAAAAAAGGGCTATTGCGGTCTCTTAACATGAGGATGAAAAACGCATCTTATTCTCAAGATTATGAAAAAGCGGCGCAATATAGGGACAAGATAAACGCTCTAGCCCACATCCAAGATATCGCGGTTCTCGCCAAAGACGACAAACCGACTATTTACAGGCGTATTGAGGGCTACGATATTTCCAATATTAGCGGACTTTGGGCGACGGGTTCGATGGTAGTTTTCCGCTACGGCCAGCCGGAAAAAAGTGAGTACCGCAAATTCCGCATTAAAACGGTATTGAAGCCGAACGATGCGGCTATGATTGCCGAAGTATTGAAACGGCGGCTTAAACACATAGAATGGGAAATGCCGGATTTAATACTAGTTGACGGCGGCAAGCCGCAACTTAACGCGGCGCTAAAGGTTTTAAATAGTCATTCTCGGACCGAAAGCGCAGCGCTTCGATATCGGGAATCCAGTGATGAATGCCGCAT
>CAYHTS010000007.1:1289-18881 GCA_964359635.1 uncultured Candidatus Saccharibacteria bacterium
CTCGGACCGAAAGCGCAGCGCTTCGATATCGGGAATCCAGTGATGAATGCCGCATTGATATGCGGCATGACAGAGGGGGAGACCGGTATAGTAATATTCCACTAATCGGTATTGCCAAAGGACCTGACAGAAAGAAAGACGAGTTTATCTTTGCCGGCGGGGTGGGGGAGAGAAATTTCCAACTATTCAAGCAGGTGCGCGACGAAGCCCACCGCTTCGCGCGAGGGTACTATCAGTTATTGCATCGGCGAACCCTCAATAGTAAAACGGGCGACTCCCGCTAAGCAGGAGCCACCCGCGAGGTGGCAGAGAGTATCCTAAGCCAATGTGAATTCGGGTGAGCTCAACCCAACGGGCTGAGCCCACCCACGGCCCTGGCTGCCACTGTGATAGTATCAAATTGTCAGATAATCTGTCAAGCGCCGCACTCTTTGTTTGAGGTTATGTTCAGTAATGTACCTGTTGGCACTTCGAGTTCATCGGCGTTAATCTCGATGGCGTATTGAGCCGGTTGGGGCGACTCGTAATTGTTTTGTGGATTGGTGGGGTCGTTTTCGACCATCAGGGTTTGCTGGGCAATGGCGGAGTAATTGGTATCAAACCAAATGAGTTCGAGCGGAATGAAAGTATCTTTCATCCAAAAGCGATGAGTGCTCGGTTTGTCAAATACAAATATCATACCGGTGTTGGCAGTGAGGTGAGAGCGTTTTGATAGACCCTTTGAACGCGCGGCAGGAGTATGGGCGACTTCTAGAGTATAGTTTTTACCGCTTAACCGAGCACAAATCTTACTGTTGTCGCGCCAATTATAGGCAATTGGTTTAGCGCACCCGCCAAGAATTAGAACGAGCCCCAATACCCCCAAAAACGAATAAACACTTGACATATTTGGATATAGTGGTAGCATAATTTCTTATAACAAATTTATAAAACTAAGTCAAATAATAAAATATTTCGACAGGAGGTGGATATGAATAGAATATTTCCCAAAATAGTCGCAGCTTCTACGTTAGCGGCACTAATGGCAATTTTTGTTGCCCACACTGCGTTGGCGGCTCTAAGTGTCCAGATAAGCGGTGTTGCAAATGGCGCCTATTATAATAGTGGCGTTCGGCCGACATATAATGCGCCGGGTGCCAGTTCTGTATCAGCAACGCTTAACGGCGGTGCATTTACGGGTGGGACTTTGGTCAGTACGGAAGGAAACTATCTGCTGACAGTTACCGCGGTCTCGAGCGGTGGCGCGACATTCAAAAATGTTCGGTTTACAATAGACAATACCGCGCCGGTAATTAACATTACCGGAGTATCTAATGGCCAAACCTATACAGACCAGAGTGTTCGACCGGTGTTTACTACGAACGAAGGGTCGATTAGCGCGACGCTTAATGGCGGTTCAATCTCAAGCGGGACTCTAATTTCTACCGTTGGCAATTATCTATTGACGGTGACCGCGGCGGACGCGGCGGGCAATGTGACCTTCAGGAGCATTCGGTTTACTCTAAATAAGAGTACTACTCCGCCCGTGGTTCCTCCCGTAACGCCGCCTACAACTCCCGAAACTCCCGGTACGCCGGCGGTTCCTGTTCCGACAAGTGGTACGACTAAAACAGCTAAAATAATCAAGAGGTTCGCGAAGGCCGTTACGGTCACACCGGTGCCGACAGAAACCTGTGCCGTACCGTGCGCTGATCCAATGGATGCTGTTCTTCGGGACGTTAGTATGACAAAAGCTGAAAGCGCCGACGGCTTGGGAGGCAACCTTAACAGCTGCCGCAACGTGCGCATAACCGGACACGCTCAAGACGGTCTTTTAGTTATTCTTTACATTAAGAAAGAGGGAACAGACGTGCCTCTTATCGGTTTTGTCAAAGCTGGCGCCGGTGACCAGTATCAATTTACAACCGACAGGCCGCTATCAGAGGGTTTCTACACCGTATTCGCGAAGTTAGCGCAAGAGGGTGGAAAAACCGGTCCGATGATTGAAGTTGGAAATTTCCAAGTTGATAAATGCAGCCGCTGGCTGGTTTGGTTCTGGATTGCCATCGCGCTGGTTGTTCTAATTCTGGGCGGAATTGCCTGGTGGCTCGCTAGCCGTCGTCGCAGGAGTTTGGAGGAAGAAGGAGAGCTGATTACCGAGGAACCGCTAGAAGAAGCCATCGATAGTTCTAGAGAAGACCGCTTGTAATGAGTGGGTCCCGTGAATAGGGTTTGCGGGACTTCTCATTGCCGGCGAGCTTCGCTGGCAAGCTGACTTCGCGATAAAGGCGTCTTGGGCGGCTTAGCGGAGCAGGTAGTGCCCCGAGAGGGGCAAGGAGGAAGGTAGAACATTGACAATTCGATTTGTTCTGTGCACTGTGGCCTTCGTCGCCCTCGCGGCGGCGGTGGCAACAACTTCCGGCTGTGGTCCGGAAGTCATCCCGATCGACACCGACGTATTCTTCGTTGGTGTCTCGGCAAGTCAGCAGGAGCTGACGGTGGCGCCAGGCACTAGGATAGAGCTTGGCGTGTACCGGGTAATGTCAAACGGTGGCATTGCCCTCACGACAAGAAATACGGAGGTTGACTATCACGTCGATCCTCCGGTGTTGAAAGATCAACAAACGGCGGTTGTGGAGGCCGGCGTCCTCGTAGCATATTACGGGACGTTTCTGGTCTCCGCGGTGGACAACACCCAGTTCTTTCACGACGCACAGCCGCTAGTTGTGCACGTGAGCGACGGCGCGCCAGTTCCGCTGGGGACGACGATAACCATCGTGATCCCCGGAATCTCGGGGATAACTCCGGTGATAGTGGGCAATATCTATATCTTGCCTGCTATTGGGGGGATCGACTGGACATTGATTCCCCCTGGAGGAATCAATGTCTTCTGGCACAAGCCGGGCGACGGCGATATCCTGGTGGGTACGATTACGCTGGTGGGCGGCGTGCCGCAACTGGTCTTCAATCAGACCGGTATCGCGGTCATTGCCGGCACCTTCGCTGTCGGGACAATCGGTTCGGTTGAGGTGAACTTCAACATTAACCTCACCCAAACCCAGACCACCCAGATTGCTTTTACCATCTGGGTGACAGGGACCGGTCCCGTGACTCCCCCGCCGCCAGCAGGCGGCGACGCCAGCGCGATCGTCAACGTCGAGAGCGCCCCACCTAAGGAGGTGGAGTAGATGTTCGTGAAGCAAATGCTCCTTGGCATCTTCTGTATCCTCTGCGTGGGGATGCACCTTGTCGGTTGCGGCGCCGATGTCGGCGCTCCTCCCGACACGACAAACCATGATGGAGTCGGTCCCGTGGATATGGGCGCCGACATCGTCCTCGATACGACACCGACGGGGACTGACGATGGGGGAGCGAGGATTGACTTCTCGCGACTCTTTGTCTCGGGTGAGGCATCGACAAGAGACATCGGGCCACGCTTTCCGAATCTGGTCTTGGTTAATGTGTCGGTCGAGGACCAGAACGGGCAGACGTTGGCAACGGCGGTGGCAACCAAAGCCGCGCCGACTGTCAATCTGACAATTCCGCTCGCTGGGATGACAAAGACAGTGCGGTTTGTGGCTATTGGCCGCAACGCTGCCGGCTCGGAAATCTCCCGAGCCATGTCGAACTTCACCACCGCCCAGCCGGGCGCGACTCTTGTGGTCGCCTTGCGGCTGAGCAATACAGTTCCGGCGGTCTTTGGCCTTCTGCCCGCCGCTGGTTCGACCGTGGGTACAACATTCCTTGCCGGCGTGTCCACTACGGACCTCGCCGGCACACCGTCAACTCAGATTACCATGAACGGGTTGATGGTTGACGGAGTGCAAGTTGGCAATAACCCGCGGGTAACAGTGATGAACGCGCCCGTGGGGATAGTAATGCTGAACGCGCGAGTCACCTCACCATCAGGTGGGGAATCGTCGGTGAGCTGGCAGGTGATGGTGGCGACAACGCCGCCGGCCAACCAGCCGCCGGTGGCAAGCTTCACTGCCACCCCGACAAGCGGCGAAGCGCCCTTGACCGTCAATTTCGATGCTTCAGCATCGAACGACCCAGATGGTCAGATTGTCCTGTATCACTGGACCATCGACGGGAATACACTCGACGATGGTTCCATAGTCGGTACTGTCTTTGACACCGCCGGAGATAAGGTGGTGTCGCTGACAATCACAGACGATGACGGAGCAACGGCTACAGCTGTAGTTGTTATATCCGTTTCGCAAACCGGGGAGGATGAAAACCTCCCCCCTACACTGCACGTCGACTTTGTGCCGCCCCTCCTGACAGGAGCCGCCCCGTTGCTTATAGCAATGACGGCGACAGTCAGCGATCCCGATGGTGATGATGTTACCGTCACCACCAACTGGGGAGATGGGACAGTCAGCGTTGGGACATCAGTGTCCCATATCTACGCCACCTCTGGTAGCTTCACCGTGACAGTGGTGGCAACTGACTCGAGAGGGGCAACGACAACGTTCTTCGCCACAGTCGTTGCTTCCCCATCAACGGCGGAGAACAGCCCGCCAGTGTTGGTCGCGAGCGTTGCCCCGACGACAGGCGATGCGCCCCTAACGGTGGTGGTGGATGCTACCGGAACCAGTGATCCCGATGGCGATGTCTTTGTCGTCGAGACGGACTGGGGCGAAGGCGGAACGACAAGCGTTGGAACGACCGTGTCCCACACCTTCTCGGTCGTCGGTACATTTACGGTGACAGCCGTGGCGACCGACAGCCACGGTGCGACAGACACCCAATCCGAGACGATCGAGGTGGGACCCGCTCCTCCAGAGGTTCTGCCGGGGTTTGAGGATTTCCTTGGAGTGACTAGGACCTTCTACTCCGACGATCCGAAAGTCGAAGTAGGCGACCTAGGGCTGTGCAACCAGCAGCTGACGGTAGCATCGACGTCGGAAGACGATGTTGTTGCGACCGTCCAGGTTGCCCTCTTCAACCCCGACAACCTCACCCTCTATCTCTACGCGCAGGGGGAGCTCGACTTAACAACCGGCCTCCTCGTCCTCATTGATGGACGGGGCTGGCAGGAGCTCATCCTCAACCGCGGTAACGGGGAAGAGTCGATAGCGAACCTCAACGGTTCGTGTTCGATTCGCTTCGATACCACGATCAACAAGATAACCGTCAGCAACATGACGGTTATAGTGGACGGCGTGTTCTACGCCGTCCCCGACTTCTCCGCGGCACCAAGCGTATAGGTGCTGCTGATTTCTCCCCCTTAACGGGATGTATTGGCCGCCGGTTTGAGTCCTTTCAATAGGGACAAGCCGGCGGCTTTTTGTTTGCTTTCAATAACCGGAAGTATAAAATGGAATCAAAAGAATATATGAACCGCAGTATAAGCTTTCTTGTTCGTCCGTAGTCCCGACCCAGTTGGGGTCGCGGGCGAAGGCGGAAGTTTGTCACCCCCTCGCTCTCCCCCTTTAATAAGGGGGAGCTGGTGGGGGTCGCTACGGAAAAATATCGCAATAATAGAATTAAGGAAATGCTTATGCCGGAATTGCCGGAAGTCGAAACATTGGTTAGAGGATTGCGCGACAAAGTCGTGGGGCAAAAGATTAACTCTGTTGAACCGCGTCTGGCAAAATCGGTTGGCGGTTCGCCGGCAGCATTCAAAAAAGCGGTTGAAGGCGCTAAAATTATCGGCGCCGAGAGGCGCGGCAAATTAATAGTGCTCCGCCTGGATAACAAAAAGACAATGCTAATCCATCTAAAGCTTACCGGTCAGTTGATTTTCGAGGGCAAAGACGGGCTTACCAATAGGGGAGGCCATCACCAAAAGGCCTACGAAGCGCCGCCGCCCAACAAATATACTCATATTATTTTCAATTTTTCTTCTGGCGCTAAATTGTACTTTAATGACCTGCGTAAATTTGGCTGGATGAAAATCGCGGATAGTCGCGGATTGATAACGCGGATTCACGCGGATATTGCCGAAGATCCGTTATCTAAAGATTATAACGTAGACGAGTTTATTAAGATTGCCAAAAGGAGAGCGAAGTCGGACATCTATTCGGTGTTACTCGACCAAAAAGTTATATCTGGACTTGGTAATATCTATGTCAATGAAACCTTATGGCTCGCTAGAATTAACCCGCAAGTCAAGGCGGTAAGTATCACCAACTCGCAATATAATCGCATTATTACAGCGGCAAAACAGATACTGAAGGTTGCCATCAAATACGGCGGCACATCGGATAATACCTACCGTAAACTTGATGGCAGCAAGGGCACATACGGCGAGCATCTCAAGGTGTACCACCGCGAAGGTGAAAAATGCCAAAGGAAAGACGGTGGTATCATTACCCGAGTAAAAAAAGGTGGTCGCAGTACCTTTTTCTGTCCCATTTGCCAGAAAAAAATATCGCAGTCAGATGGTGGTTAATTCCACACTTCGGTGACTGTTGCGCAAGTTGGGTTTGGGGTTTACAATGAATTTGCGATAGTAATTATGGAGGAGCGATGTCTCTGACGAAAGAAGACCTAACAAATATCAAAGAAATAGTCGGCGGAACTGAGCGGAAACTAACCGCTAAGATCGACGAGAGGGTTGGTAGCGCCAAAGATGAAATAATTAATATTATTAGCCGAGAAGTTCAAGATTTGGCTGACATCAATCGGGCGGTAATAAACCGGGCCGAAGAGCTTGATTACCGCCTACGTATCGTCGAGCGAAAACTTGGTATCAAAGCATGCTAATAAATATGGGCATGAAATGTGCTAAATTAAATCTGATACGAGTCCTCTGGCGAGGATAATTTTATATTAACTTTCTAACTATGAGCAAGAAGGCGCCGATATATGCCGTTATAATGGCGGCAGGTCAAGGGAAGCGCATTAACGCGCAAGACATTCCCAAAGTGCTCTATCCGGTTTGCGGCCGGCCGATGCTACGTTATGTTTATGATGCCATAAGGCCGATAGCCGATGAAGTGATAATAATTACCGGTTTTCAGGGACATAAAGTTGAAGCGGAAATGGGGGGCGATAAAGTCAAATTTGCCCGCCAGGCAGAGCAAAAAGGCACGGCCCACGCGGTGATGCAAGCCGAAAAATTTCTCAAAGGTAAAGATGGCATTATCTTGATAACCAATGGCGACGGCCCGCTATTTTCAACACGAACTTTCAGGGAGCTGGCTAGCCGTATCACAGAAGATGGCTATACTCTTGCCATCGAATCGGCGATAGAAGATAAACATCCGGCGTATGGCAGAGTACTAAGAGATGATAAGAGCAAGGTTATTGGTATTCGCGAAGCTAAAGATGCCAGCCCCAAGGAGCTGAAGATTCGTGAAAAGAATCCCGGCATCTACGCTGTCAAAAACGACTGGCTTTGGAAGGCGCTTAAAAAAATTAATAAAAGCAAGGTTTCGGGGGAGTACTATATTACAGACCTTGTGGAAATTGCCATTCGTGAAGGGCAAAAAGTCGAAGCAATCCCCATGCAGGACCCGCGGGAGATAAAAGGTGTCAATACCATAGAAGAACTCCATGAGGTCGAAGAAATTCTCGGCTGTAAGTAACAGAAATTTACTTATTTATGGCTTCTTATAAAGACCGCGGCATTATCATACGGCGAAATAATTTTGGCGAAGCCGACCGGCGGTTGACCGCTTATTGCCGTCGTGACGGTAAATCTATTCTTTTAGCCAAGGGTAGCCGACGGCCGACAGCCAAACTTGCTGGCACAGTAAATCTCATGAATGAGATTGATTTTGTGGCGGCGCGAACCAAAACTATCGATATAATGACCGAGGCGCAATTAGTTTCATCGCATGATAAACTTAGCGCTCAACTTGCCAAAACGAAAACGGCTTATTGGATATGTGAATTGATTGATAAAATTACCGATGAGCATGAACCGCATCCCAAACTATATAATCAGCTTAGCCAAACATTGGCCTATCTTGAAAAAAACTATTCCGATTTGGCGCTTAGCCATTTTATATTTTTCTGTCTTAAGGAACTCGGCTATCGTCCGGAAATTAAGAAATGCGCTCGGTGCGGTCAGCCGCTCAAAGCTCTCGACAAGATGCTGTTTTCTGACGAAGCGGGCGGAGTTGTCGCGGCGCCGTGCCATGCCTCTGGCGGCCGTTCACTTAACGCTGATTCGATTAAAGCCATGCGGCTATTGGATGGGACGTTGACGCAAGCAACGCACATTATAACATCGCCTCTTGTCAGAAAAGAACTGGAAAAAAACCTTAAACTCTTTGTACAATACATCCTTCAGCGCCGAATCGTCTCCGAAAGTTTATAGTGTTACGACTTACGCATTCACCCCACCCCTCCTCCCCTTGATTAAGGGGAGGCCTGCCTCGACCGACGTCGAGTCAGGCGGGCGAGGAGGGGTCTATCCGACAATTACGTAAGTCGTGTAATGTCTATATCTCGCAATTAATGAAATATAATTATCATGCTAACGCGACTTAATATTAATCTCAGTGCTATTGAGCACAATATTCGCATTATTCGCGAAAGTATTGAACCAGAAACCAAAATTATCGCCGTCGCAAAGGCCAACGCCTACGGACACGGTCTAGTGGAAGTTGCAAGAACGGCTTGGGCGGCCGGCGCCGAAATGCTTGGTGTGGGTACAGTCGATGAAGGTATCGCGTTGCGCCAGGCCAAAATCCGCGCGCCTATACTTATAATGTGCTATGCCGAGCCGAGCGATTATCATAACGTGGTGGAGTATATGCTTCAACCGACGGTCTTCAATAAGGATGAGATAATCGAGTTAGGCAAAGTTGCGGCGGCGAGCCATTCACCGGTGCGTGTCCATCTCAAAATAGATACCGGCATGCACCGTCTTGGCATCAATCCCGATGACACTGTGGCGTTTGTTGAGTGTATAAAAAAAGAGCCCTATTTGTTGCTCGAGGCGGTGTACTCGCATTTTGCCGAGGTAGAAAATCACGCCTATTCGGTGGAGCAAATAAAGACACTACAATCCGCTCTCTTTGGGATGCAAAGAGCCGATATAGAGTTGCCTCTCGTCCACATGGCTAGTTCGGGAGCGATTGCTCTGTTTCCCGAAAGCCATTTTGATATGGTGCGGCCGGGCCTTGCCGTTTATGGTTTATCGTCCCACCTTAAAGGTCTTAAGCCAGCGCTTAGTTGGTTCACTAAAATTGTGCAGGTTAAACGTGTGGCGCAGGGACAAAAAGTCGGCTATGGCCTGACTTATGAAACTAGGCGCATAAGTACTTTAGCAGTTTTGCCAGTCGGATATGCCGAAGGGTACTCTCGGGCATTGTCAAATGTGTCCGAAGTGCTTCTTGACGGTAAGCGAGTTAGAGTTATTGGGCGAATATGTATGGGGCAAATAATCATCGACGTTACGGGTGTTAACGCGCGTGTCGGTGACGAGGTTGTGTTGATAGGAGCATCTGGCAGTGATACGATTACAGTAGCAGATTTGGCCGTATGGGCGAAAACAAACCCGCATGAGATTGTTGCGCGGTTATCACCGTCCTTGCCACGCCATTTCTATCGCGGGAGTGATGTGGGCTAATAGGATAAAATCGCGGTAAACAAATAAAGAAAACATGTCGTAGTGTCATCCTGTCTTCGACTCCGAGGGATGAACCCCCGGGCTCAGACTCGAGGAGAGCGACCGAGGTATTCCGAGGGAGCCGAACGGATCTCTTCCTGAAAGGCAGGCCTCGACTCCACTGGGGTTCGCGATGACAGATAACAAGAGTTTATACTATTACTTTAAAGGATAAACGTATGGCCGAAGGGAATAATGCGATGGAAAAAATAGTGTCTCTTTGCAAGAGACGCGGCCCCGAAAAATTCCTTCCTGCCAAATCGATTACGTCGTATTATGGCAGGAGCGTCATCATGGGGCGCTGGATGGTCGGAGGGTTGGAATATGGGCAATAATAAAAACTCAATGAACGATATTGTTTCACTCTGCAAGAGACGCGGCTTTGTGTTTCCGTCGGCGGAGATATATGGCGGTACCGGTTCTGTTTGGGATTTTGGGCCGCTTGGGGTTTTGCTAAAGAATAACATTAAGGCCGAGTGGTGGCGGGTGATGGTGAGGGAGCGGGACGACGTAGTAGGGCTTGAAAGCGCCATTCTAACTAAGAGAGAGGTATTGCAAGCCAGCGGCCACGAAAAAGGTTTTACCGACCCCTTGATTGAATGCAAATTGTGCCACGAAAGGTTTCGCGCCGACCACGAGCATTTGATAGAAGAGCATTTTAAGAAAATTCATTCCGGCAAAGAGATTAAAGGCAACTTGACCGACGCCAAGGCCTTCAACTTAATGTTTAAAACCTATGTGGGGCCGGTGGACGATGAGAGAAATCTAGCTTATTTCAGGCCGGAAACGGCGCAGGGGATTTTCGCTAATTATAAAAATATCTTAGAAACAAGCCGTGTTAGAGTGCCGTTTGGCATAGCGCAGATCGGCAAGAGCTTCCGCAATGAGATTACACCGGGCAATTTCATCTTTCGCACCAGAGAGTTTGAGCAGATGGAAATGGAATATTTCGTGAAGCCGGAAATGGCGCCTAGAGAATATACGGAATGGATTGAACGCCGCCGCCGCTGGTACCTGGACTTGGGGATAAAGGCGGAAAATTTACGCTTGAGAACTCATGAATCGGAGGAGCTAGCTCATTACGCGGCGGCGGCGACCGATGTTGAATATAAGTTTCCATTTGGTTGGTCGGAGCTTGAAGGCATAGCTAATCGGCAGGATTACGACCTAAAAGCGCACAGCGAAAAGTCAGGGCGCGACATGCAATATTTTGACGAACAAGCCGGTAAGAAATATTACCCATATGTTATTGAGCCGGCGGCAGGCGTTGACCGCGCCGCACTGGCGTTTATCGTCGATGCATTTGACGTCATTTCGACCGACGACCGACGACCGACGACCGACGATAATGACCGGAGCGAGGGGGAGGTTGTATTGCATTTGCACCCGAAGTTGGCGCCGATTAAGGTGGCGGTATTCCCCCTCGTTAAAAAAGACAAACTGCCGGAGGTGGCGCGTGATATTTATAATGGTTTGAAAAAGAGGCACTTTGTTACTTACGATGAAGCCGGTTCGGTGGGACGGCGCTATCGCCGCCAAGATGAAATCGGCACGCCATGGTGCGTAACGGTGGACTTTGAATCTATAAAGGATGATACTGTGACTTTGCGCGACCGCGACACTATTAAGCAGGAAAGAATCAAAATCTCTGACCTCGATCGCGTAATTGACAAAAAATTGAACTCATAAGGCGAGGTTTGCATTATAATTGGTAATTGTTATGTTGGGGGTGAAAGACCACGAAAGGGGTGTTGGGTTTGGCTGAGTTGTGGGTCCAAGAGTCGATAGGTCAACCACCAGATGGCTTCGTGCTTCAGATGTGTAGTTCGGGCCCTTTGCGGGTTGGCGGAAATGCGAATGATGGCGAAGGAGGCGCCATGGGGGCTGACGCCGTACAAGAGGGGTCTCCCCGCCTTGGTCCCGATGCCTCAACTGCCGGTGCAGACGATGGTCAAATGTCGTTTGCCTTTCCCGACACTATCCCTCGCTCTCATCCGTGACGTCTCCATCACACGTAGTTGCCCGAGGCGCACTCCGCCTCGGGCGGTTCCATATGAACCGTACGTACACCTCGTAGGTGGCCGCGCCGGCCAATATCACTCTAGCGAACCTGTTATTTATAAACCGCAAGTACACCTACGAGGTGTACGTAAGCCGGTTAGGGGTTATTGACAGGGAAAAGATACCTGTGGATAATAAAAAAGCGTGTCTTGAGAGAAGGAGGCTGATAAGAGTGGAGTTGGTTCCCGATGGACCAAGCGAGGTTTCGCAAGCGCCGGAAGTAGCCAAATGTAGCTATTGTGGCGATACCTACCCTGGACGCTGGGTGTATATAAGTGGCCATGGTTTCTTCCACGAGGACTGCTACCGTGATGGCAAGGGGGCTTCACCGAAACAAGGTGTCTGCAAGATAGTCGCGTTACCAGACTAACCCGGGTTCATTCCCGGGTTATCTGCACCCTCAATGTTCGCTTTTTGTACGTTACTTGACGAGGATAATAGTGGTGGTAAGTTATACACAAGTGGTGAAAAGTGGAACAAAGTGGGGTATCAAATAGCGCACGGTTTACTGGTATCCGTAGATAATATCACACGAATCACTCGAATAATACGCGAATCACGCGCGAATGCGAACAATAAAGGTATTGATTATTGATTTGATAATTTCTGTTCGGAAATAAAATTGTAAGTCCATAATTTTGACTTTTGAATTTTGATATATAACAGATGTTTATCGGCGAATACACACACAATTTGGATAGCAAGGGGCGACTGGCGGTGCCGGTCAGATTTCGCGAGGCGCTCAAGGGTGGCGCGGTGGTTACCCGCGGCATCGACAAGTGCTTAACCCTTTATTCGCTAATCGAGTGGCGAAAAATTGCCGACCGGCTCGCCAATTTGCCAACCGGTAGCGCTGACGCTCGGGCATTCACACGGTTAATGCTCGCCGGCGCCATGGCGGTCGATTTGGACCGCGCCGGACGTATAGTCATCCCACAATACTTGCGTAAGTTTGCCAATCTTTCCGGTAGTGTCGTCGTCGCGGGACTTTATTCTCGCGTCGAGCTCTGGCACCAGAAGGATTGGCAAGCCTATCAGGAGAAAGCCGAGGGTGAAACGGGCGACTTGGCGGCGAAGCTAACCGAACTGGGCGTATGAAAGGTAGGTTTCGGGTTATAGGTGTAAGGTATTAGGTCGGACCAAACCCCTCATACCAAATCCCTAAAACCGAATCACATTAAAACTGGACGGTAGCGTTGGTCTTCTCCGACTTCGCCAGCACGGCGACAAGTCGGAGCAAAAACAAAAACCCGCGCTACTCTCCGAGGTCATGGTGAGCCAAGTCGCGATGAGCAAAGACGGCTGACTGAGTCCTTCCGGAGAATATCCCGCGTATTATTTACGCAACGAGTACGGTCCTAAACAGGCCTCGACCTGTGGAATATCGGAAAGTGTGAAATTGTGAGGGATATCGATTTTAACAAAACAAAAAGTTTCACAAGGAGGACCCCCTGTTGCAAATGCAACTCTAGGGAGGTTGGCCTCGCTACCGGCCAGCTTATTAGCATTTAATTAATGCCTAATATGATAAAAGAACACCAACCAGTCCTTCTTGAAGAAACGCTTGAGTGTCTTGCGCCTCGACCAGGGCAGGTTATTGTTGACGGCACCTTTGGTTTAGGCGGGCACGCTAGAGCCATCGCCGAGCGGCTTGGGCCGAACGGGCGTCTGGTGGGCATCGAGCAAGATGAGCGCACCTTGAAACGGAATCGTCAAAAAACAAAAAACACAACACTTGTCCGGGGCAATTTCGCGGATATGGAGAAAATTCTTACGGGTCTTGGCATTCGCAAAGTGGATGGTATTCTGCTTGACCTGGGTGTATCGTCCGTCCAGCTTAAAGATCCGGGATATGGTTTGAGCTGGCAAGTTGACGCGCCGCTTGACATGCGCTTATCCCCAGAGACGGATTCAGCTCTTGATGTTATGCGCAGCTTGAGTGAGAAAGAGCTGGCAGACGCGCTGTATCAGCTGGTTGATGAGCGTAGATCGCGAAGAATCGCTAAAGCGCTAAAAGAGAATTATCGCCACCTTGCAACTACGACCGATTTGGCGCGTGTTATAGAGCGAACGGTGGGGCGGCGGGGTAAGATACATCCAGCCACAAAGACTTTTATGGCATTGCGAATACTGGTAAACCGAGAGCTGGAAAATCTGGAAAAGTTACTGATTGTGGCGCCGCGGTGCTTGAAAAGCGGAGGGCGGCTGGCAATAATTGCCTTTCATTCCGGCGAAGATAGGTTGGTTAAGCAGGAATTAAAGCATAAAGAAACGTGGCGGACGCTGACAAAAAAACCAATTATGGCATCTCAAATCGAAAGGGTACAAAACCCTCGTAGTCGTAGCGCAAAATTAAGAGCAGCCATAAAGTTATAAGGTTACAAAGTTCATAAAGTTCATAAAGCGATGTAACCATCGTCCCGAGACCCAGAAGGACGAGGGATCCCTCGACTTCGCTCGGGATGACGATTACGTCACCTTACAAACTTTTAACCAACCCAAGGAGTCCCATGCTTATCACTCAATCGAATAAATCAGATCTTGGCATTCGCAAAAGAACCATTACACGATCGATGAACATTGGCCCCACATCGGTGAGGGTTATTAGTATTGTGCTTTTTGCGCTACTGGCTCTTTTCTATCTCGCCCAGTCCACCCAAGGAGCAACGCGCAACTATGCCATTCAAGACCTAGAGTCAAAGAAAAAAGATATTGAAGCGGCTAAGGAAGATTTATCGGTTCAGGCCCTGCGTCTAAAATCCCTTCAGGAAGTTCAAAATAAGGCTAAGGAGTTGGGCCTTGAACCTGAATAAGGGATACCATCTTTCCTACGGTAATTCGTCCAGGGTCACTACAACATCCATTGACCAGCGTGTTGTAACTTTGCGCTGGGTATTTGTTGTGCTCTTGGTTATCTTAGCCGCTAATATTTTTCGTCTCCAGGTTTTTGAAAACAAGCGGTTCCAGGCGATGGCTAAAGACCAGCAAACAGCCAAACTGACTAGTCAGCCGGAACGAGGCAAGATATATGCCTACGACCGCACAGCCAGCGACTTTGGCGTCAGTAGTTTAAGCGACAACAAGCAATTTTTTCCCTTGGCGACCAACATAATGATGTTTGACATCTGGGTAGTGCCGCGCAACCTGAAAAATCCTGAGGAGACAGCCCTGATATTAGCCAGTAAACTAGGACTGGATGCTAGCGCGCTTTTGCCTGAGTTTAATAGTGGCAAGCTATACATCCCGCCGATAGCGAAGCGTATTGATAAGGTGAAAGCAGAAGAAATAACGAACCTTAATTTACGCGGCGTCATTACAGTTCCTAGCCCTGTCCGTTTTTATCCAGAGGCGATGATGGCGGCGCATAGCATCGGCTTTGTAAATTTTGAGGGCGAGGGCTCAAGCGGCATTGAAAAATATTATGACAATGAGCTCAAGGGAATCCCGGGCGTAATTTATGGGCTTAAAGATACGAAGGGTCGGGTCATTGGTGTTGATGACCAAGCCAGGGCGCAAAATGGTGTTGACCTCGTACTAACACTCGACAGCACAGTCCAGTTTATGGCAGAAAGGGAGTTGCAAAAATCGATGGAAAAGTACGGCGCGCAAGGAGGGACAATAATCATCGGCGAACCAAAAACCGGCCGTATATTAGCTCTAGCAAGCAATCCGTCATATGACCCCAATAAGTTCAATGAGGTGCCGAAAGACGACCAATGGAAGTTTATCAATCCGGCGATTTCCGATGTTTACGAGCCGGGCTCGATTTTTAAGCCGCTGATCATGGGCGCGGCGCTCGATGCCGGTTTGATCGAGCCAGATACCAAACCCACCGATTTGCCTGGCGGTTTTAAGAATATGACAACCATAGATGGCTACGAAATTCACAACTCGCAAGATAAGAGTTTAGGCTTTGAAACGATGACGCAAGTGTTAGAGAATTCCGACAACATCGGTATGATTTGGGTAGGGGACAAAGTGGGCAATGAAATTTTAGGCAAATATCTGGCGGACTTTGGTATTGGCTCAAAAACAGGCATTGATCTAGGCGCGGAGGGTGCCGGCAAACTTTCCGAAGCCGCAAAATGGCGTAACGTCAATCGCGCGACTATATCTTTCGGACAAGGTGTATCGGTAACGCCCCTCCAAATATTCTCGGCATATATGGCGATTGCCAATGGTGGCAAACTTGTCAAACCACACGTTTTGGATACTATCATCTCCCCGAGCGGTGAAGAGAAAAAAATCGAAACAACCGACATCCGTCAGGCCATTAAGCCAGAGACAGCTACGAAATTAAAAGAAATGCTAGTAAGTGTGGTTGAGCGTGGACATGGCAAAAAAGCGGCAGTTGAAGGTTTTCGGGTCGCTGGTAAAACAGGTACGGCGCAGATTCCCAAAAAAGACGGACCGGGATATGAAGAAAACTCTCATATTGGTTCGTTCGCCGGTTTCGCACCGGCAGATGACCCGAAATTCGCAATGTTAGTTAAACTTGACCGCCCGACCAACGTGGAATGGGCGGAGTCGAGCGCCGCGCCGGCCTTTGGCGCCATCGCCAAATGGCTATTAACGAATTATTACCGATAGCGTCATTGCGAGCGACCTCTGGGGAGCGCGGCAATCTCAATAAATAAGGTATAGATTGCTTCGTCGCCCCAATGGGGCTTCTCGCAATGACAATAATAGTCTTTGTTATAAACTAAATTTCAAATCAAATCCAAAATCCAAATTCAAAAAAGAAACTCTCAAAACTGCTCATTGGTTTATCGTGTTTGGTGTTTTTGGGCTGGACTGCGTATGACACGGCGCGCGAGGTGAGAGTGGGAAATATTACTATCGTATTGGCGCCTCATTTTGATGGTGCTAAGTCAAAAAGAATTGCGCTCTTTCAAGAGGTTGAGAAGCGGGTCGAGCGAAAAACAATCGTTATTCTTTCGGTTAACCACTACCAGGCGGGCTCGGGAAGCATAATTGCCACCGCGAAGGACTGGCGATTGGCAGGTGGTATGGCTCGTGGAGATAACATTCTCGCTGAACGCTTGATTGGGTCTGTAAGTGTTGATACGAGTGGCAATTCGTTTATAAATGAGCACGGCGTTAATAATCTCCTGCCGGAGCTGTACCGGTTTTTCCCAGACGCGAAATATGTCGCCGTGATGATTCGAGAGGGGACGAAGAAAGCTGCCATAGATGAGTTATATAACGGCTTAAAATCCCGTTGCGATAATTGCCTTATTGTGGCGTCCGTGGATTTTTCACATTATGTCTCAAGCGAAATTGCGCAAAAGCAAGATGAATACTCCCTTCGGGCATTGATGGATAGAAATGCTAGCGCCGCTTGGCAAGTCAAAGCGGACTCGCCGCAGATTGTATATCTTATCACTCGCTGGGCGGCGGAATCCGACTGGCATTTTCAACTTACGAGTAGCGGCAATGCCAGCGAAGAATTCAATACGCCACCCTCCGAAAACGTCAGCTATATATTGGGGTATTTTACTAAGTAGGGTTATCGGTGTTACCCCACCCAGCCTCCCCTTAATCAAGGGGAGGAGTGGAGGGGTCACTTTCGCAATGACAATAAATTAAGACGAAAAGTGGTACTATAGTATCAACCAATAATAAGGAGGGGAGCTATGAACTTATTGCAAGTTAGGCGCGGAGGCGCGGTGTGGCTTGTTGTCTTAATTGTTGTTCTTGGCCTGGGCTTGGCAGGCGGTGGGGGATATTTTGGTTATAAAATCTATAAGAATCGCAAGGCGAGCCAGAGTAAGTCCGCGTCAACATCAGCCGATGCCGAGAGCGAGGCGAGCAAGGTACAAAAAGTGGTTGATGAGGGAGTCACTTGGATTACACCGCTAAAATTAGCCGATTTAAATCTCTTTAGCCCCGTGGGCGAAAACCCCATGGTTGACAATACGGTTTATCATAAAGTCGGTACCACGGCGGCGGGCAGTGATATAATCGTCGCTCAAGTTAAC
>CAYHTS010000008.1:0-1374 GCA_964359635.1 uncultured Candidatus Saccharibacteria bacterium
GTCAACATAAACATCAAAACTGTTTGGCTGAAGTCGTCCCCATAAACTCCGGTCGCCCTCTATCTTGAGCTCGGCGTAATTTTCGTTAAGCGCGACGGTCGTTCCGCTGGGGGTATTCTTAACTTTTATCTTCAGCGCGCCGGGAAAATTACCTGACTGTGCTAGGTTGATAGCCACATAAGCCCACAGCCCCAGCGCAATCAGTAGCATGATTATTTTAATGCCAATGTCGCGACGGAGGAAGATGAAGATTCCTTTGATCATTTATTGCTCTTTTTATTTGTGTCGCTACCAAGATGGCGGCGCAACTTTTTTCTCAGAGCTTCTTCGTTAAGATTAGGTTCCAATATTCCGTCGATCGCAAACGATATTTCACCGCGCTCTTCAGAAACAATAATAGCAACCGCGTCGGATTGAGCCGTCAATCCAACGCCGGCACGATGTCGAGTTCCGAGATGATAATCAAATTTATTGTCGCTTAATGGCAATATGACCTTGGCAGCTACGATGCGATTGTCTTGAATGATTGCCGCTCCATCATGCAGGGCCGATTGGGGTGAAAATATCGATAAGATTAGTTCTGTCGAAAGGCGAGCATCCAGACGGACACCGGCTTCGATGAATTCCCTAAGGCCTGTTTTTCTGGCAACAATAATAATGGCGCCGATTTTACGATGAGCCAGTATTTCCGTAGCTTCAGATATGATATTTACCGGCGACTCGTTTTCGGGGCGGCGCAGACGGCGCAAATCGCTTACTATTTGAGGTCTGCCTAATTTCTCCAATGCGGCACGCAGCTCCGGCTGAAAAACTACCGGAATGGCCACAATGGTCGCGGTTACTAGGTAATTTAAAATATAGTTGAGCGTAGTCAGATTGAGAGCTCGGCCAATAAACCAAAGTAGAAATAGAAAAATGATGCCATAGAGTATGCGAATCGCCCTAGTTTGCCGAACTAGAATATAAAGCCAATAGAACAAGAGTGCGACAATAATAATATCAAGAATTGCCGCTGGCCTAAACGTCAAGTTAAGAGAGTCCCAATAGTTTTGGATTTCACTATAAGTGCCTAGAACTTGCGCTCCTCCATCAATAGTTGAGTTCGTGATACCTCCTTTACCTTACATTATATCAAGAATATTATTTCGCCTTGATTGTTTTGATAATTTCCTGGGTTTGGTAGGCATTTATTATATCACCCGGCTTAAACTTAAAACTACCCTCGTACTCGATACCACACTCTATATTTTGCTCTGCCTTTTCCACGCGGCTCGCGCCAATCTTTAAACTATTAATTTTCCCTTCGCCTAGATCTGCTTCGCCCCGACACGCGTGAAAATTCGCGCCTGGCCTCAAAAAGCCCTTCGTTACCAA
>CAYHTS010000008.1:1384-18518 GCA_964359635.1 uncultured Candidatus Saccharibacteria bacterium
TCCCCCAACACTGCCGTTCGGCGGCATCCTACGGAATACCTTTAACACCTTGAGGTGGCCAATGTCCGTTTTGACTATTTCCGGCTCAAGCATGGTCTGAAGAATAGCCACAACATCATCTATGAGCTCATATATTATTTCATATCGGGCGATGCGAACCGAAGCGGAGTCGGCCTGCCTTTTAACCGCCGGTGGAATACTAATATTAAAGGCCAATATTATGGCGCCGGCAGAGGCGGCTTTGCTAACCTCCGATTCGCTTACTACGCCAATAGATGCCTCTAATATTTTTACTCTTATATCCTCCGATGGTATTTCTCCAAGGGTAGTTTTTATCGCCTCAAGTGAGCCTTGGGTATCGGCCTTGAGGATAATATTTAGTTCCTTGGTTTTTGCCAGATCCCCCCCGCCTAACTTTTTGGCGATCATTGACTTGATGAGTTGGTTTTTTTGCTGATTTGTGGCTATTTCGTGAGCGTCTTTTTCGTCCTTGGCGGTTATAACCTTTTCACCCACGTCAGGCATAATTTTAAAACCTGAGACAAGAACCGGCACCCCGGCTGTTGCATCTTTTATTCTTTCGCCTGAGTCATTTTCCATAGTTCTAATTTTGGCTACCCGGCTACCAACTATCAGAGCATCCCCGGACCGCAATGTGCCATCCTGCACTAATATTGTCGCAACCGGTCCAAGACCAGATTTTGTCTTTGACTCAATGACGATACCCCTGCCGGGCAATTTCGGGTTGGTCTTGAGCTCACCTACATCTGCCGTCAAAATTACCAATTCAAGCAATTTATCGATACCGGTACCGGCTTTGGCCGAAACGGGTACCATGGTGGTATTGCCCCCCCACTCTTCCGGAATCAAGTTATGCTCCGCCAATTGACGTTTTACTTTTTCAATATCGGCTTCTGGTTTGTCTATTTTGTTGATGGCAACAATTATCGGCACACCGGCGGCACGAGCGTGAGTTAAGGCCTCTAGCGTTTGGGGTTTGACGCCATCGTCGGCTGCTACGACCAATATCACAATATCGGTTACATTTGCGCCGTGCGCCCGCATGGATGAGAATGCTTCATGGCCCGGAGTATCAATAAAAGTCACCGGATGTGCTAACAGCTTACCCTTCTCTTTGACATTGACACCAACGCGATATGCGCCAATATGTTGCGTAATACCACCCGATTCTCCAGCCACAACATCCGTCGAACGAATAGCATCCAATAACTTGGTTTTTCCATGGTCAACATGCCCCATCACCGTCACAACTGGCGGCCGCGAACTGAGTTTATTCTTACCATCCAGTACAATGGCGCTAGCATCTAAATCCTTTTTCTTATCCAACTCACCGACTACGTCATAATTATACTCATCGGCAATAATCGCCGCCGTATCAAAATCTACACTATCATTTATCGAAACCTGAACGCCGCTTTGAAAAAGCTTTGCGATAACAGATGTTACCGGCTGACCAACCTGATCTGCTAAATGTCGAATAGGCACGACCTGCGAGATCGTGATAGTTTTACGCTCGATGTTGTCCTTAGACGCACGAACTTCGTCAACGATTCTTGGTCTTTCAAGTCGTCCACGACTATCAACCCCAACGCCGGTTTGTCGCGCCACTCTTTTTATCTTTTTCGATATGGTTATTCTCTTGCCTCTAGCCATGTTGTACCGAATTAAGTTTCAGGATATATGGTATCAAATATTGTTCCCAAGGTAAAGGTCGGTTGATTTATTCAAAGGAAAGTTACATTATTTATACATGAACGATATCATCGATCACGTTATTATCTTTTTGGGAGTAAGGGTGATGCGCCACCTTTCGGCGGACAAAAATATGGATGAATTTACATATCCCTCAGTAATAGTTTGTCGCGCCCTCCTGAAAAATAAGGGCTACTCTAAACGACAAATAGCCAATGCTTATTACTATCTCAAAAAACGTAAGTATATTAAGTTACGTCAGGATATCGCCGGTCGGACAACGATCGCCCTGACACTGTTAGGAGCCATGCGATATTTGAAAAAATTCCCATTGACGGCCCAGGATAAGAAACTACCACGAGGCACAAAAAGCATCATTATTCTAAACATTCCGGAGACAAGGCGCTCATTAAGAGACTTTTTGCGCCATAAATTATCACGAGATAAGTTTGCTCATCCGGCCAGGGGACTATATATTTCCGATTTTCAGCTATGCACCCACATGGCCCAATTTGCTGAGGTGCTCAAATTGAAAAATTATCTGATCTGGGGAGAGTTCAAAGAAGGTCGCTAATTCCTAGAATGTCCAATAATGATACTACTTGGTTGAGATGGCAACGCTAACACCTGAGTCGGGCACAACTACCGCCTCGTCCTCGGATTCTCGCACTAGAGTTACTGACGCAACTTTATCGTCTTTTTTCAGTCTCATAAGGGTAACACCCTGGGTATCTCGACCGAGGGGTTTGGCTGACTTTAGCTTGATGCGAATGGTCTGTCCCTCGCGGCTTACCAGCACCAAATCCCCGTCATCACCCTCAATAATCATCGCCTCCACAACATTGCCTGTTTTTTGCGAAGTTTTCGATGCGCGTATCCCCATGCCGCCACGATTTTGCGGCTTAAAATGATTCTTGATGCGTGTTCGCTTGCCGAAACCATTCTGTAGCACTGTTAGCAGGCTGCTGGCGTCGTTTTTTACCACATCAAGCGCAACCAAGGCATCACCTTCGCGTAGTTTTATGCCTCTGACACCCGAAGCTGAGCGGCCCATAGGTCTGGCCTGTGACTCCTCAAACAGTATGCCTTGCCCACGGCGGCTAACTAATATAATTCTATCAGTACCACTCGTCATTTTAACCCAACGCAACTTATCGTCGCCTTTTAGGCCCATAGCGATAATGCCTGTTTTCCGAATGTTGCGGTAAGCGTCTAGCGCAGTTTTTTTAACTATGCCTTTTTCAGTCGCCATAAAAAGATATTTATTATCGGCAACACCAAGCTTGCCCAATGTAATAATCGCTGTCACTTTCTCCTCTGGCGATATTTGTAACACGTTGACTATGGCCTGACCCTTTGATTGCCGACTCACTGACGGTAAATTATAAACTTTCGTCGTAAAAACTCGTCCGCGGTCGGTGAAGAACATTATGTCATCGTGAGTATTGGCCAGCGACAAATGCTCCACCACATCTTCATCCTTGGTAGTCATCCCAACAATGCCCTTGCCGCCTCGCCCTTGCTTTTTGTAGGTGTCAACCGGAACCCTCTTGATGTAGTTGGATTTTGTCAGCATTACCAATACCGTTTCGTTGGGGATTAGGTCCTCGGCCGAAAAGCTTCCTAGCTCTTGGCGGATGATTTTTGTCCGACGCTTGTCGCCAAAACGTTCTTTAATGTCTTGCGTTTCGTCTTTAATTATCGCCATAACCCTCGCCTCATCAGCCAATATTGCCTTGAGTTCGGCGATTAGTTTTTTCTTTTCAGTAAGTTCGTCCTCAATCTTCTGCCGTTCAAGCGCCGCAAGAGCCGAGAGGCGCATGTCCAGAATCGCTGTTGCCTGTGGCTGGGACAATTGGAAGCTTTCCATCAGAGATTTTTGAGCCGCCTCTTTGGTCGCTGACTTTTTGATAGTCGCGATAACGGCATCAATACTGTCAAGCGCGATCTTTAAGCCCTCTAAGATATGCGCTCTCTCCTCGGCTCGAGCTAAGAGATACTCTGTGCGACGCTTGATAACAATTTGGCGATGTTTTATGAATTCATCAATTACCTGCACGAGTGTTAAGATGCGCGGTTCTATGCCATTAACCAGCGCCAAAAAATTTACGTGAAATGCCGTTTGGAGCGCGGTCATCTCGAAAAGCTGGTTAAGAATTTTCTTGGGATGAGCGCTTGACTTAAGCTCGACGATTATGCGGACGCCTTGGGTCCTATCGGACTCATCCCGCAGATCGCTTATGCCCTCGATTTTTTTACTCTTAACTAATTCCGCCATACGAGAAATAAGTTCGGCTTTATTGACCTGATAAGGTAGCTCACTGATGAGGATGCGCCAGCCGCCTTTTTTTGTTTCCTCGATATCGGCAATGCCCCGAATAACTATCTTACCTCGTCCCGTAGAGTAGGCGGCTTTTATGCCTTCGAGACCGTGGATACTGCCGCCGGTCGGAAAATCGGGACCCTTAACGAATTCCATCAAGCCCTCGGGGTCGGTTTCCGGGTGGTCAATGCGATAGATAACAGCGTCCGCTACCTCGGAAAGGTTATGAGTTGGGATATTGGTCGCCATACCGACCGCTATGCCCACGGAGCCATTGAGTAGTAGCTGTGGTACTTTGGTGGGCAGTACCGGCGGTTCATGCAGTGTGCCGTCATAGTTTTCGACAAAGTCAATCGTGTTCTTATCGATATCGGCCAATAATTCCTCCGAGATAGCTCCCATTCTTGCTTCGGTATAACGCATGGCGGCGGCTGAATCGCCGTCCATGGAACCAAAGTTACCTTGACCGTCAACAAGCGGATACCGCATGGCAAAATTCTGCGCCATGCGCACCAAGGTATCATAAACCGCCAAATCACCGTGCGGGTGGTACTTACCCAAAACCTCACCGACGATTTTAGCGCTTTTAGTGTGGCGATGATTATGCTGGAGACCCATCTCGCCCATGGCATATAATATACGACGGTGCACCGGCTTAAGCCCGTCTCTAACGTCGGGTAGAGCGCGAGCGACGATGACACTCATGGCATAGTCCAAGTACGAGTCCTGCATCTCTCGTTCTATGTGGCGCGGCTTTATGTAGCCGATCTCTTCCCCCGGATTGTATTCTTTATCGTCAGGCATAATAACTAATTAAGATTAATGAATTAATATCTCAAAATGGGCACTCTAAACCGTCACTCGAACGTCGGTTTGAAAATTGAAATTTAGAATTTATAATTTAAAATTTGAAATTCAAAATTATCTTATATGTCCAGGTTTTTAACATTCTTGGCGTGAGTTTGAATAAAGCGCTTACGTGGCGGCACTTCCTCACCCATCAACATGGTAAAAATTTCATCCGCTTTCTCGGCATCCTCAATATTAACTTGCAGGAGAATGCGATTTTCCGGATTCATGGTTGTCTCCCATAATTGCGTTGGATTCATTTCGCCCAGGCCTTTATAGCGTTGGATATTAATACGAACTTCATTCTTGGCATCCGCGCTCTTAGACCCCTTAAACTCATCGACTATCTCCGCCTTGTCTTCATCGGAATACGCGTACTGCTTTTCCTTGCCTTTCTGAATCATATATAACGGCGGTTGGGCAATGTACAGATAGCCCTTGTCGATTATCTCCCTGAAGTGTCTAAAGTAAAACGTCAGTAGCAGAGTTCTAATATGGCTACCATCAACGTCGGCATCGGTCATTATTATAACGCGGTGATAGCGCGATCTACCAACATCGAGCGAATCGCCAATGCCGGCGCCCATTGCCACTATGAGCGCTTTTATTTCTTCGCTGGAAAGCATACGGTCAAGACGCGCCCGTTCAACGTTTAATATCTTACCGCGCAGGGGCAAGATTGCTTGAAAGCGGCGGTCACGACCTTGTTTGGCGCTACCGCCAGCCGAATCTCCCTCAACAATATAGAGTTCACTTTTCGCGGCATCGCGTTCGCTACAGTCCGCCAGCTTACCGGGCAAGGTCATGCCATCCAACGCGCCTTTGCGGATAACCGTTTCCCGAGCGGCGCGAGCGGCAAGTCGCGCCTTAGCGGAAAGTAACGATTTATCGAGTATGCGCCTGGCGTCTTGAGGATGCTCTTCGAGGTAACCCGCCAAACCATTCGACACTGCGCTGTCGACCAAACTTTTTGTCTCCGGGTTACCCAGTTTCGATTTTGTTTGCCCTTCGAATTGGGGATTGCGAAGCTTGACCGACACTATGGCTGTAAGCCCCTCGCGAACATCATCTCCGCTTAAGCCCGCGGGTAATACTTTTGTAAATAAATCGTTTTTTCGGCCGTAATCATTGAGGGCCCTTGTCAGTGCTGTGCGGAATCCGGTAAGGTGGGTGCCTCCCTCTAAAGTATTGATATTATTGGCGAAAGTAAAAACGTGTTCGTTAAAATCATCAGTGTAGCCAATAGCTACCTCAAGAGACCCTTCCTCGGTGTCCTTGGCGATAAGGATAGGTTCGTGAAACGACTTACGGTTAATATTAAGGTAGCGGACATAAGAGGCGATGCCCCCCTCAAAATAAAAATTGTACTCTCCCGGGTGACCGTTTTTTTCTGATGACGGTCGTTTGTCGATGACCGAAATATGGATGCCTTTGGTTAAATACGCCTGTTGGCGGCAACGGCTAATTATTGTCTCCCAATTAAATCTAATCTCCTTGAATATTTCCGGGTCCGGTTCAAAGATGACCTTAGTGCCGGTTTCCTTGGTTTCACCCTCGGTCTTAAGAGAGGATAGGGGCTTACCCCGCTTATATGACTGGGAATATATTTTACCACCCTTGAAAACCTCGACCTTGGTCGATATGGATAAGGCATTGACAACCGAGATACCAACGCCATGCAAACCACCGGAAACCTTATAGCCGGAACCCCCAAACTTACCGCCGGCATGCAACGTTGTCATCACCGTTTCAAGCGCTGATTTTTTGGTTTGCGCGTGGATATCGACCGGTATGCCACGGCCATCATCCCTAACGCTAACCTGATTTTCCGCTTCCAATATTATGATTATATTTTTCGCGTATCCGGCCAGGGCTTCGTCGATAGCGTTGTCCAACACCTCCCAAACAAGATGGTGGAGTCCTTCAATGCCGGTCCCCCCTATGTACATGCCCGGGCGTTTGCGTACCGGATCCAGACCCTCAAGCACGGTGATGTCTTTGGCTGAATAATTATCGGGTTGTTTGGTATTTTCGACCATAAGAAAAACAAAGAGTGGCTAATGTCTCACTACCTTATAATAGCACGATTGGAGCAAATAACCACCCCCAATTTACTTCTTATTGCTGTTATTTGCTTTATACACTCTCCTGATAAGCGCTTTGATTTTTCGACGAAAGACCTTTGCGTCGAACTGTTTAGCATGCTGCCTAATCTGCTCTGGGTCGAATTGAGTTTGGCGAAAACGCTTAACGGCGCGTATAACGGAGACCGCCCTTTGTTTGGGAAAGAGTATGCCGTTTAGGCCGTCAGTGACAGTTTCCAGCAATCCCCCGGCGCCGTAACCGATGACTGGCGTTCCCGCCGCCATTGCCTCAACCGGAACCATACCAAAATCCTCAAGAGCCGCGAAAACCAGCGCCTTGGCGCAGCGGTACTCACGGCTAAGTTCTGTCGCATGCAAAAAACCGGTAAACTTAATCTTGGGTCCGGCCATACTTTTAAGATCCTTAAGCATAGGACCGGTACCGACAATATGAAGCGGCAAGCCCAGTTGGTTAAATGCCTCAACCACCACCTCGGGCTTCTTGTAACCCACCAAGCGCCCCGCCATTAAGTAATAGTCGTCCTTATCTACCTGAAGCGGAATCTTGCCAACCTCGACTGGCGGATGGATAACGACAGCGTCACGGCCAAAGGCCTTCTTGATGCGTGCTCGAACAAACTGCGAGTTGGCGATGAATTGCGTTACGCCGCGAGCTTTGCGTTTACTCCACCACTTAAAATACGATTCAATGACACGAGCCAAGGGTCCTAGTGGCAAACGGTCGTTTAGATTATCTACCTCAGGCGCGTAAGCCCAGCGGACCGGCGTATGGCAATAACAAATATGGACGGCCTCTGGCCCGACCTTCACGCCATGACCAATGGTATTCGAGCTGGAAATTACCAAATCATAGTCGCCCAAGTCAAAGCGCCCGATAGCGAGCGGCATGAGAGGGACATAGAGCTGATGCCGTCGCGCGGCACCCGGCATATTTTGGAGAAAGCTGGTAATGACTCTCGCGTCCTTAAATTCCGGCAGGGTATCGGGATTATATATCGTCGTGTAAATCGGCGCCTTGGGATAAAGTTTATGGAGTTCAAGTAATACTTTTTCCGACCCGCCGACCGTCACCAGCCAATCAGCCACCAGCGCCACCCGCAGTTTTTTTGCTCCGATCTTGGACTTTGATTTTCGAGGTATTCTTTTTTGGAGTTTATTGCTGGGCATAAAAAACTTTCAATTACTAATTTCTAAGTTTTAATTTCTAAATAAGCACCAAATAACAATTTTCCAAATTGGGATTTTGTCATTGGGATTTGATTATCCCGACGCTTCATTGAAAATGAATAATAAGGAAGTCGGGATCCCGACAGCAACGTCGGGAGAAATTAGAAATTTGACATTTATCAGTATGCTCCTCTACCCACAAAAATTTGAATGATGGTCTTCGTAAGCACAATAAAATCCATCCAGGGCGACCAGTTCTCTATATAATATAGGTCGAGCTTAACTCGCTCCTCATAAGTTAACTCACTCCGGCCGCTCACCTGCCAGAGGCCTGATAGGCCGGGCCTGACTGACCAAAGAAGATATTCCGCGCCGTTGTACCTTTCAACCTCCTCACGAATAACAGGTCGCGGTCCGACTAAGCTCAAACTACCCAGCCAAACATTTATAAACTGCGGTAGCTCATCTAGGCTGGTCCGGCGCAAGAAACGGCCAACGCGAGTTACGCGTGGGTCGTCCTTCACCTTGAAACTTGCCGTAAACTCTTCGCGATATTTGGCCTCTCTCATCATCTCCTTGTATTTTCTCTCCGCGGACGCGCCACCGTAGCCACGCCCCCGACAATATTCAAGCTTCATCGTGCGAAACTTAAAAACCTTAAAAACCTTCCCGTTAAATCCAAGCCGACGGTGCAGATAGAAGACAGGGCCCGGCGAATCAATTCTTACCGCCAGGCCAATGAGCAAAAGCCCTGGGCTAAGTACCACCAAAACAATAGCCGAGAATACAATATCGAAAGCGCGCTTCAAAAAGCGTCCCCAACCGTAGAGCGGCGTTGTTTTGAATTCTACAAGCGGCATGGTCGGGATAGTGTCGTTATCAATGACGGGGGTAAGGGACGATAGGAGGTTTGGAAGGAGCTTCACGCTAATACTGTGCGGGATGGTAATCTCGAGAAGCTTGAATATTTCCTTATCGGGAAACCGCGGGTTCAGAATAAAAACTTCGTCGACATCGTCTCGGTTTGCCATTTTTTTTATCTTATCGAGCTGAAGTTTGTCAGCCGTTCCTTTGATTGAGAATAAGTTGGGCTGTGTCCTAATGGTCGCTTCGATACTGCGCGCCACCGCGCTATGGTTTGTTATCAGATAAACATTCGTTCTGGTTATCCCCAGGTAGCCAATAAGCTTGTGCAGATACCAATACAGCCAGCGACCGATAATAATAGTAAAAGTACAGCTAAAAAGTATATAAACTACCACTAGGCGCGAGATGGATGAGCTTGCTTCATTCCTCACAAAGAAGAGCCAAACTATAAGTAGAGCCCAGTTGCACAAGACACCAACCACCATCAGAGGTATCCGCTCAAATTCTTTCTTGCCATGAGTCGGTGGATATATTCCCAGTACGGCAAAAAGTGCGGGATATAACAGAATAAAGGGCCAAATTAACTGCCAATATCGACCAAGCGGCCAAGCAAATAATTCCTGGCCATTGGTGCGCCACATATAGGCCAAGTAAAAACCGGCGGCAGCGGCTACGATGTCGGTCACAATAACGAGCAGTGTTGGGATAACGCGATAGTATTTCATCACTTCGAATTGTATCACTAAACCATATATTTATCAATGACCCAGCCAACAATCAGGCGCGCGGCGCCATTATTCCTTGACAAACCTTGACATAACCATAACATGGTCTGATAATTAGTATTGATGAGAATAAAAATGCCCAAACGTATAGGAAGGAGGTGAGTACTCATGGCGTATAGCGTAAAAAGCAAAAAGTCAGGTGAAGCATATTACCTGCATAATCGCGAGGTTACCTTGCGCGGTGGCCGCAAACAAACTATTTACTTCTTCGCTCGCACCGAGAAAGAAGGCGCTCTTGACGAGCTCCCATCAGGTTACGAAGTAATGGAGAACAGCCGTACCGGTCTACCGATGTTGAGAAAAGCGAAATAGGGTCAGTCAAGAGACGGACTTTGGTCCGCTTTTGCCACTTACCAAAAATCCCCCATTAGAGGGGGTTTTTGGTGTAAAAAAATAGCATCGTTCGAGCTCACACTAAATCCTCGGCTCACTCGTCCCTTACGGAGTGGCGCTATCGCTCGCTGACGCTTCGGTGCCAATGACCGGCGGGGGCGGGGGCGTATCGACTTTTGTGCTTGTCGGGTTTGCTTTATTGCCGCAACCGGCTAAGACGACACCGATAACTGCTAGAAATATTAACCCAAATAGTTTATTCATACCCTCTCCTTGTCAATTGTTATTATAATAAATACACCTTTATTCTATCACAAATCAAAAAGAAGGGGCAGCGCGCCTCCTCTTTTTGATTGCCTAGGCAAGCAACCTATACCGCTGGCGGAGGTGGGGTTGGCGCGCCGGGAGTTTCCGGCGGCGTGGTGCCACCTGTCGTGTCGGCACCCGGGGTGCCTGGAGGTGGGGTTGGCGCGCCGGGCATCGGGCTGCCCGTTGGGGGCATACCAACTCCGCCATCGGATGCTGGTGCATCGCTTGCCGGAGGTGCGCCTACAGGTGGCGTACCAGCCGGGGGTGTCGTAGTATCTTCCATCTATCACTCCTTTTCTTTTAGCTTCGACCAACTTTATTGTAACAAATTTTTACAATGTAAATAGTCCCCGTTTTGTGGTAGATTGTAACCAAGATGAAGCTCTCAAGGGTGGGAAGGCACTATCGGGGTATCCTTGCTTTGTGGTGGAAGCGAATATCACTGCTTAGGAAAATAATACTAACTGTGTCGTTCGCCGCAGTAATTTCTGGCGGCGTAATTGTTTTTGTGCGCCTACAAAACGCCCGCGCTGACACGAGCAGTCAAGCCGAGCAGACCCAAGGCCAAACTCTCCCCGATAAGGTTGTTGAAGGTATTGGCGCGTCGGCAGACGAACAGAAAGCCGCCGCGACCGGCAAGAGAAATGGTTCATCGGCCAGTAACGGTTCGGGAGGTTCGGTTAGCTCCTCGTCAAACGGGTCAACGAGTTCCGGCGGGAGCGGCGGGGGCACCAGCACGGCGTATCTCGTCGCGCTGGGCGATTCGCTGACCAATGCCGCGGCTCTCCAGCCGAGTATGCCAGGCGACAACAGAAGCTACAGTTTTTCGACGGGCACCAGCATCTCCAGCTTGTATTTGACATTGAAAAATCTTGGACTGGTGACCAATGCCACTAACCTCGCCGTTTCCGGCGCCACTAGTGCGTCGTGCCTCTCGGGACAAGTCCCTAGTGTCGCGCAGTACAATCCGACCTATTTATCCATTCTTATCGGCGGCAACGATATTATCGGCCTCGTTGCTCCCGCTACATTCCAATCGAACCTTTCGAGCATCGCCGCCCAAGTCCAGGCCAGCGGCCGTCGAGTTCTCATCGGCAATATTCCAAATTACGCCAATATGATGCAAGCGCCCATCCCCGCCTGCCAAGCCAATCCGCTCTCGCCCGAACAACTGGCGTTTTTGAGCTGGGGGCTAGGACAATATAACAGCGCCGTCTCCGCTGTCGCGAGCCAATACGGCTTTACGTTGGTTGACCTCTATTCGACGCTCGGGCAAAGCGATATCTCTGAGCTTGATTGCCTTCACGTCAATATCCAAGGCCAGCAGAAAATGGCCTCTCGCTTCTCAAGCGCCCTGTAAATATTGTTTGATAATAAAGTGCCTCCGACCGTGTGGTCGGAGGCGTCCCTCATCCAATTTGAGGGCGAAGCTAAACCCGGTTCGGTAAACTTTGTCGCCACGAATTGGAATCGCGGTTATCCCGTTTGGTGCGTCCATAAGTCGAGCTTTTGCCCTTTTGAAGCACGGGAATGGCTGGCTTTGTCACCAAACCGGTACCTGTCCCCTGCCGGGGATGGAGAAGGTGAACACCCTAGTAGACAGGCATAGCGATATTATGGCAGATTTACAGCTATTTGTCAATACTCCTTTAGGCAATTTTTCGATATACTGGAAATGAATGCGTTTACGCTGGCCAAATAATATAAATATCTTTAGGCAAAAGAACCGCCAGTACACCTCGCCCGCCTGCAACGCTATGCGTAGCATTACGGGCAGGTAGGTGTACTTTAGCCGGTTAGGCGCCGACGAATGTTAGGGCTTTGCCGGTGCAGGCGCCGCGGCCGGTGCGGCCGATGCGGTGGATATAGTCATTGTATGATTGAGGCAGGGTGTAGTTAATAACGTGAGTAATATTGCGGATATCAAGCCCTCGAGCAGCGACATCAGTGGCGACCAAGATATTGACGGCGCCGTCGCGGAAAAGTGTTAGGGACCTTTGACGTTGGCTTTGGCGTTTGTTGCCATGGATCGATTCGGCGCGAAAGCCGCTTTTTACTAGCTCGTCGGTCAATTTTTCAACACCGTGCTTTGTTTCATTGAAGATAAGTACTTTCTTGAGCTCATCTTTATTTAGCAGATCGTGAAGCGTTTGGAATTTTACGCTCGGGTTCTGCACTCGGACTATATCTTGTTCAACATTGGCCGCTGTCTCGCCAGTTTTTACTTCAATGGTAGTCGGGTTGGTGAGGAATTGCTGGGTTAGCTCTTTGATTCTGGGCGGCAATGTCGCCGAAAAGAACAAAGATTGTCTCTTGGTGGGGAGCTGGCCCAAGATATTTCTAATCTCGTCAATAAAACCCATATCGAGCATGCGGTCGACTTCATCGAGAACAATGTTACCAAACTGCTCGAATCTAATCTGATGGCGCAGATTTAGGTCCTTGAGACGGCCCGGCGTGCCAATCACGAAATGGGGGTTACGACGTAAACTGTGAATCTGGGCGTAAATCGGCATACCGCCAACACAAACCGCGGAATATATCCTCATATCTCGAGCAAATTCGCGTAACTCATTGTCAATTTGAAGAGCTAGCTCCCTCGTGGGTGCGATTATCAGGACTTTTTCCTGCCTGTCACGGTATACCTTATCAATAAGCGGCAGAAGAAAGGCCGCGGTTTTACCGGTACCAGTATCGGCCAGCCCGATTATATCTTTGCCGTTTATAATGTGTTCGATCGATTGATCCTGAATGGGTGTGGGCTTAGAGTAGTTACGTTTTTGCAGATTAGCCGATAGAGCCGGCGTGAAACCAAAATCGGCAAACATATGTTTAATTTGCTCAACTGGAACGGAAGTAGCATCGACCGTTTTTTTGATGAATCTGTTAATGTCTATGTTCTCACCACGCCCGCCGGGTCGACGCGTAGTTTTGAAATAAAAAGAGCTCCGGCCGCCGTTAAAGCGGCGGTTTCTTGAGACATTACGGGCACCAAACCTTGGCTTGGTAAAATAACTTGACATAAAGATTTCCTCGCGCCACATTAGGACGCTTATTAGTTTTTGGCATCAAACAAAACGAATTGCCTTATAGAACGTCAATTCGTTTTAACTAATTGGAAATCTATAGAACAATATCTTGTTTACCGTACAACTCTACCCTAAAACCCTCCCCCTGTCAACCCCAAAGTACACCTACGAGGTGTACTTTAGCCGGTATAGTTATCCAAGAGGAGCTTTTTAATCATGGAAAGATCTCTCTGGTAGGATTTCCTGTCTTGAATAAATTTACTATATTGTGTCGGGGTTGTTTCAAAAAGGTTTTCAGTTGTACAAATGTTCTCATCATCTTTCGATGAGCTGATATATTCGCCAAGCGAGGAATAATCCCATTCGTCGGGCTCGGTAACCAATCCCGCCGATGATGGATTTAGGTGTATGTAGCGAGTAAGGTGCAATAGTTGCTCGTCGTTTGACACCAATACACTCTTAAATCTACTCGACCAAAGAGGTCCACCTCGTTTGTGTTTGGTGTTGAAATATCTAGTGTAACTATTCAATACCTTGGAAATATATCTAGAAATTCCCTGGTCTTTGGTTTGTTTCAGGATTAAATGCGTATGAGTCGGCATGATACAATAAGCAACAATTTCCGCTAAAACAGAATTGTTTTCTCTTAGTTCCTGAACAATTAACTGTTGGGATTGTGTGTCAAGCTCCTTATATTTTGAAAACTTATGGCTAAAATCATCGTATCGATAAAGCTGAATCATCTCAAGAAAGCGCGAAAATTCCTCGTCGTCGTTAAAGACAGTGTAGCCGGCTATACTACGACTAAATATGTGATAGTAGTGGTCCGTCACTAACGGGTCTTTTCGTACCTGCATACTCCTAATATACCAAACCCCTGAACCAAAGTACACCTACGAGGTGTACTTTAGCCGGTTAGGTAGGGGAAGCCACGGGGTCTTGGGGTTGATAAACGAAGGCGCATGAGGCATAATAGGCGTGGCAGTTAATTCGAGTATTGAAAGGGTGAGGTGAGTGAAGGTAGCGCGGCTGTGCCTGCTTGTTGCCGCAACGGCTCTGTGCGCGGGGTGCGCGCGAGGTTCAAGGCAAGATCCACTCAAGGTTACCGCTATCGTTCGACCGATGGTTGACAGCGGGTTTTCGGATGGCCGGTTTCTTCCCGGGTTTAACGTCGAACTCACGCTAATGAACACCAGCCGGCGTGAGGTAATGATTAACGAGCTGGATGTCCTCTTGGTCAATAAGCACGCCGACATGGCCAGTTCGCACAATACCTTCCCCGGCGGCAAAGTCCTTCGCCCCAACGAATCCTACTCAATGGACGCGACAGTTCCTCTTACCGGCGGCGGCTGGGAATCGAATGTTAACCTGATCGTACACTTCCCTGGCCAAAAAGGGGTTCTCGCGAGCCGGTTTGTTCAGCTGCCCGATGCCATCAGTCTCGCTACCGGAAACTGCGGACCCTTCGACCTGCCGGCGCAATACGGTACCACGAGCTTCGACAGCGATGGCAGTGTTGTCAAGTAACGCTGTTAAGGAGTTTGTTTCTGCCCCGAGCCACCTCGGGGCATTCCTTTTACTGCCACCTACCTGCTCGAAACACAATATAGTCGCGAGCGGGCGAGACATACTCTATGTGGTTAGAGGTATTTTAACCAGAAAGGACACCTACGAGGTGTACGTGAGCCGGTTAAGTGGAGGGGCTGGCATTGCGAGGCGCGGAGGGCAGTTGAGGGACGCGCGGAGGGCGAATGAGTTTATGGTTGAGTTTACGGTTGGGCTAGCGGTTGGGTAGGCGGTTGGGTTAACGACTTGATTAACATTTGGATAACGATTGAGTAAAATATTTGGATTTGGGCGGGGTTGTATGACATAAAAACCTCACCGAAATATTAGGTTAAAAGACCTGCCTCGACTCGCGGAGTTTACCGACCAGCCTCGCCGATGAGTCTAGGCGGGCGCGAGGCGGAGAACCGACCCCTTTCCTCCTTCCACTTTTTCCCGTCCCAACTTCGACGTTATTTCCCCGGTACAATATCCAAGATTCTATCGACCCGAAAAACACGGTCCTCTTTTCGAGTATGGCAATAGGCTTCAACGCCGAGAAACGATTTATCTAAGTAGGTTAGCTGGCCAACTTTTTCCGGAGTTATGACTCGGCATGACTTGGTATCATTGGTTTTCAAATAAGTTATCTCTAGGGTTCTATTTTTCTTAATTGCTTCTTCGATTAGCTCGATCTTTTTCTCCAGAGATATCCTGGTATCTGATTTTTTATATTGAAATTTTGTCACAAAATCAGCAACTCGCCAGTCCACAAATATATGTTTTTTCAGGAGACGTTTTTTCAGTAGCAATCCGTCAAAACTGGTGCACCGAGATAACGCAACATAAGTCTGGCCGTGCGCGAACGCGCCACGATCAATGTCTAATATAACCTTGTCAAATGTCTTGCCCTGGCTTTTATGGATAGTTAGCGCCCAAGCAAGTTTCATAGGATATTGGCAAAAGCTTCCTATCTCGCTGGAATTAATCATCCCGGTTAGACGATCGAATTCGTACCGATACATCTTCCAGGTATATGGCCATACAGTTGATATCATGCCGTCCTGGGTTTTTACTATAATAACCCGTTCCTCTTGTTCCTTATCGGCCGCTTCATTGTAGACACTCATTTTCTTAATTTTTATAATTCGAGCGATGGTGCCATTGACATACTCGCCGCACGAATCATTGACTAGCATCATCACTTGCGACCCAATCTTGAGACTTAACTCTAAATGGGTCGGCATGCTTTTATTGTCAAACTCGCCGGTAATCTCCCCATAAAATCTATGTTCCGGCCTATCGACGCGATTTAATAAACTAATATTAATCGCTTCAGCCGCGCTATTTGTCGGCGTCAAATAAACATAATAATCTCGATCGCTAATCTCATAATCGGGATTGTGCCGCGCGTTCAACAGTTCAATTTGTTCATCGGTGATGGAATTGTTGCGCACCGCGTTTAAGAGGTCAATAAAACTCTGGTCTTTCTGGCGATATATTTTATCAAGTTCGATATATTCAATATCCAATTTCTGAAACACGTCAGACGAGAAAAAGAAGGGTGTTTTATATTTTATAGAAAACGCCAACCGATCCGAACCAGTAACGACGGGTGGAAGCTGATAGAGGTCGCCGATAAATATCATCTGCACCCCTCCAAAAGGCAAGTCAAGTTCCCTGCCGTTGAGCCGCATAAATCTATCAATGCAGTCGAGCAAATCGGCGCGAACCATTGAAATCTCATCGATAATAATAGTTTCTAGTTTCTTGTACAGACCGGCTCTTTTATTGGATGATGACAGTTTTTTAACTTTTTTAAGCGTTATATCGGGACCAAACCCAAAGAACGAATGGATGGTCTGGCCGGCAACATTTAACGCAGCCACGCCAGTGGGGGCTAATATTACGATTTTCTTCTTCGTGTGATCTCGGAAATAAGTCAGCAATGTCGACTTGCCCGTTCCGGCTCTACCGGTGATAAATATATTCCGGCCACTATTTTCAGCCATATCGAGAGCCCGCCCAAACTGCCGGTTGATTTCTATTTTCATCATGCTATGACCGCCAAAAACATTCCCATATTCTCAAGAATGTTGGAATGTTTTT
>CAYHTS010000009.1:0-17464 GCA_964359635.1 uncultured Candidatus Saccharibacteria bacterium
TAAAACTAGGGGTTTTTTCGCCGTGAAACGGGCAAAGCCCCCGCCAGTTCTGGCCGGCCTTTTTTAGTTGCAAATACTGCCCGATAAATTCGATAATATCAAGCCGCCGCTTAATCTCTTCCGTCTGGTTCTCCATACCCCAACAATACCCCTCCCTCACAAAACTTAAACCCCCAATCACACCCCTGGGGTGTGATTGGGTCAGCTTGTGTAATCCTCAAGCAGAAGATGCTTAATATCAGAAAGCTCCCTCTGATAGGCAATATGGTTATTCACAAATTTGCGATAGGACCCATGATCGACATCGAGAACGTCCCCAAACTGGCACATTTTATTCTTAACATCCGAAGTGTATTCACGGTACGAAGAAAATTCCCAATCCATTGGTCTTTCGACAATTCTTGCAGATGAGGGATTCAGGTGGATGTAACGCGTCAGGTGGAGAAGCTGTTCGTCTCTATTTACGAGAATGTTCTTGAATTTACTCTCCCATAGAGGACCTTTTCTTGAATATTTTGTATTAAAATACCTAGAATAGCTGTTTAGTCCATTACCCACAAATCTTGATATTCCACCTTCCCCGATCTGCTTCAATAATAAGTGGATATGTGTTGGCATTACACAGTATGCAATAATAATAACCCCCGATCTATCCAATCTTCCGCGGGAGCTATTCAATACTTCCTGTTGTCCTTCTAGGGATAAACGATTAAATATAGAAAACTTGTACGGTAACGCCTTTTGATAAAAAGCAAGAACACTAATATATCTTGCATAATCTGAAGGGTTATTAAAGATCTTGTAGCCAGCGATACTCCGACTGACAATATGATAAACCTCATTATTAACAAGTTGAACTTGCCTTAGCATAGATACAATATAGCATCTTATTTACCCCAATCACACCCCAGGGGTGTGAGCGGGCAGGTTGAAAAGTGGGCTGCAACGGAGTAGAATTTAGGTGTGGAGAGGTCGCATAGTGGTCTAGTGCGCCGCCTTGGAAAGGCGGTATACTCGCGAGGGTATCGTGGGTTCAAATCCCACCCTCTCCGCCACGCTAAGCGTGGCTAAGATTACAAAGCCAATAAGCACCTTGAAATCTAATATTTCTAGAAGGGTACCTTCCTTCAAAACGACAAGGAGGACTACTGGCATGCTCAGGATATTGATAGAGAAGATGAGATTTCATATGGACGATACAGTCCATAAGACGTTGAAGGACTTGGCGCTAGCCATCATCAACAGCTCCAATCTGTTGTGGCTGATGATAGTTATGCCAAATACAGAAGACGAAACGCCCATTATCCTCATCTTGCAAGGTGAGGGACAAATGGGTGCCCCAACGCCGGAAATCGATGACGCTTACCAGCGGGCACAAGATGAGCTCTGCAGTTTCGAGAGGGCATGCAATCGGGACTACCAGCTTATTGTAGCCCCAACCGTCGAGGAACTCCTCAAGGGCGACTGCGCAACCATGCCAATCAGGGAGGTTGCTACCATCGCAGAGTGGCTTGCCAGCGTCCAGATCGCTCGCCAAATGGCCGTTGCAAAAGCGGCAAAGTGAATACAGTATCCTCTTTGTGAGCAAACAGACCTGTCTGTTTGCTCACACCCTTCTAGAAATATTTGATTTTAATCTGAATATGAAAATAGCGATTTGTGGGAGTATGGCATTTGCCAAAGAATTGAAAGTAGCCCAAAAGTATTTTGAGGATAAGGGACATGTTTGTATCATGCCGGATGATGTAGATGGTTATGTTGAGCGCGATGAAGATATCAAGGGTGCGGAAAGCGCGCGCAAGAAAAAAGCCAGGGATCTCATCCGCCGCTTTTATAAACTCATCGAGAAGTCAGATATACTGTTAGCACTCAATTACGACAAGAAGGGTATAAAAAACTACATTGGCGGCAATACATTCCTCGAAATCGGTTTTGCCCATGTGCTCCATAAGCCCATCTATCTGCTGAATCCGATACCCAACATAAGCTACGCCGACGAAATTATAGCCATGTCACCCATCGTCTTGGGCGGCGACCTCACAAAATTACCCGAACATTAAACCTGTTAAAGTACACCTCGTAGGTGTACTTTGGTTTCTTGGAGATTTGATGCAAGTTTCGAGAGTGATAAAATATATGTTAGTAGTTTGAACTTCTCGACCCAAGTTTACCACGGACCCCCCAATGGGGGTCGAGGGGCTCGAAGAATAATTATATCCGAACATAATATTAAGGAGGGCAGATGGGTCTTAAGCAGATATTTCAGGACGCGGTTGAGGGCACCGGTGAAGCGGCGGAGGCGTTAATGTCCGCGACGGCGGGTGTCGTCAAAGAAGGCACGCACGACATATCCGAGGTCTTCAAAGCCGTCATCGAAATTGGCAAAGAAGGCGCGGTCGATGTGACCGTGGGAGTTAAGAGCGTTTTCATCGCATCGGTTAATGCGTTGAAGGAGACCGGTAAAAGCACGGAAGCTGCCGTCGCCGAAGTGACTACCGGCGCCGAAAAAGCCGTTGGCGAAGTGAGCAAAGAGGGACTCGAGGCAGTTGGCGGCGCGGCCAAGAAGGGCATCGAAGAAGCCAAAAAAGTCGTTAAAACGCCTTTCGAGAAATAAAGAGCATAGTTCCCGATTCATTTTATCCCGAGTCACCCCGAGGGGCTCGAACAGTGTTTCTTTCACAGTATATTGTACTGGGGTTTTTAAGTATTATTGGGTTAATATTACGAAACCAGCTCGGCGGGGTGCGCCGAGCTGGGAAAGAACGTGGATTTGGTACGGGGTGTTTATTACGACTTACGCAATTGTCGGATAGACCCCTCCTTGCCTCCCCTTAATCAAGGGGAGGATGGGTGGGGTAGATTCGTAAGTCGTGTTTGTTAGCCGTCGAACATGTGGTTAGGGTGGTACCGGAGCAGGTTGGTCTACAGGCAAGCCGCCCGCGAAGCAGCCAGGCGAAGCAAACTCCGGCTTCAGCCCCGAGCCCCTGCACTCATGGCAGGTACAGGTCTTAAACCCATCCCAACCCTCCGTCATGTATATAGAAAGTGGTCAATGCGACCCTCTGACGATCCTTTTGGGTTGGACGAGCAGCTGCCACCGCAGCTGCCAACTTTCGAACCTGTCGCGCGAGCGGATTGGCCTTTCCCTCTACCTCCCTTTCAAGCGAGCTGAACGGCGCCTACGACACCGTGGTTTGCTAGGAAATAGTGCTGGAAAACACTCACTTAAGGCAACTGGTGGTTCAGTGCCGCATGCCGCAGTTGCAAATATCATTCCAGAAATGATCCTATCTCGTAGCCAGCTTCGCTCGCCCATGCGCTCCGGAGAGCGCAGGCCCGATTCGATACTTTCCAAACCATGCATACGTTTGACATCCCGGAATACATCTCTTGCGCTTATCATCGGCTTGGCTCCTCCATCTCCGAAGGGCGATTGAGATTCACGAGACGCTGCCGAGGGCATCGTCGTTGAGTTGTCAAACAGCAGTCCCCACCGGTTCCCTGAGCTGCCGAAATTCATCGGCAACCTCGACCGCATACTTGAGATCGTTCCGTTCGAGGTCAGAGCCAACAAACGCGCCGCGAATCATGAATCCCTGACGCTCCCTTCCACTCTCAGTTCGCACACAGAACGCAGCGATAGCGAGTAGCTTCAACGCCTTTGGATAATCGAACTCGGGATGTCTGATACAAGCCATTCTCACCAAACCCTCGACAGAATACCAATCCTCCTCAAGCTGGGTCACTAGTTGGGGTTGGATCGGTTGTAGCTCTGCTTCGGTGAGAACCCGGTCGCGATGACGCAACGCTTCGGTATGACCACTTAGTTCGCTGACTAATAGATCTCCTCCCCAACAATACCGAAAACTCCGCGGCCTAAGTTGCGACTCTTCGAACGCCTCCAGGATGATCACCGCATGCATTAGATTCTTGTATGCCACAGTACCAGCCGGATAATCAAACCCAAGTAGCAGAAGTGAGAAGAGCGGGCTCTTGTCTTTGATTTTCCGTAGCGAGTCGCGGTAATAGCGACAACGTTCAATCCCATCCAAGACACCAAGCGTCGAACTCATTTCCTCACCCTCTCTCCGGCGAAGCCGGTTGAGTTATCAATTTGCACCAGCCCCACAATCGTATGTGGGTTTTGCAATTTCAATATAGCACATTAATATATCACTCAAATACACGCGAATAGTGTCGCTAATCAACACTCTAATCCAGCAAACAGCACGCTAAAGCGTGGCCTACAAAAAACAACACATCCCCTTTCCGTAATACAAGCTTCAGCTTGTAAATAACAAGGTAAACCTTGACCTACGGAACAAAGATGCTAGGCACGTTCGACGTAGGCGCCGGTTTGAGTATTGACGCGCACCATGTCACCGGTTTTCACAAAGAGCGGCGCGCTGATCTTAGCGCCGGTTTCGAGTTCGATAGGTTTAGTTACGTTACCCTGCGCTGTATTGCCACGAACCGCCGGTTCAGCGTATGTTACTTGAAGGTCAACCTTAATGGGCAGTTGGATGTTAATGGGCTTATCGCCAAAAAGCAATATATCAACCTCTGTGCCTTCCTTCATAAATTTCGCCGCGGCGCCAACAGCTTTATCGGTCAGAGATAACTGGTCGAAATCGTCCTTGGTCATAAAATGCAATTTCTCACCCTCGCGGTAAAGGTACTGGGCGCGGCGGCGGCTAATGTCAGCCGCTTCCACACTGTCGTTACCCTTGAAGGTATGGTCATAAATCGCGCCGCTTGTCAGCCCGCGAATCTTGGTACGCAGTATAGCGCCGCCGCGCCCCAGCTTAGTGTGCTCACGCCAAATAATTTGCGCCGGCTCGTTCTGCCAGAGTATATAGGTGCCAATTTGTAAGTCGGAAAGAATTAGCATGCTAAACCTTGCACTCGAATTCGCTCGAAATATCGCGAAAGCTTCACGCGAAAGTGCTTGCAAGTTTTCGAGTGTTTATTTCGAGCGCATATTTAGAGTGAGCCGTTCGCGTGTATTCGAATGCAAATAATTAGCGTTTAGTGTACGGCAAGAGCGCTAGAAAGCGGGCGCGCTTGATGGCTTCGGTTAGAAGCCGCTGATGGCGCGCGCAAACGCCGCTATCACTTGAGGGTTTGATCTTACCCCAGTTCGTAAGATAGCGACCGATGTTCGCGTCCTTATGATCTATGACCTTAACGGTCTTCTTGCAAAACCAACATCTTGTGTGAGGCATAGCTTCCCTTCAGATAATTTCTAATGACTAATTACTAATTTCTAATCAAATCCCAAGCTCCAAGTTTCGGATTTAGTACTTGAAATTTATTTGTTTTTTGGGATTTGGATTTTGGTATTTCTAAAATGGTATGTCGTCGAGATTGATTTCACCGTCATCGGCGGCCTCGCCTTTTTTCGCATCCTTTTTTTTCGTGTCTTCCTTATCTTCCTTTTTGTCATCTTCTATTTTGGCAGGCGCAAGCGTCGGCTCAACTTGCGGCGCCGCGGACGGCGCTGATGGACTGTAGTCGCCGGATACTTCGCCGCGGGCGCTTAACGCGATAATATTCTCCGCGACGATATCGGTACGCTGACGACGACTACCATCTTGTGCCTCCCAACTGCGCGTCTGCAATCGCCCCTCGACGTAAACCTTTGTTCCTTTTTTAATGATTGTATTTGAAATCTCACCCAGTTTGCCCCAGGCAGTAATTTCATGGTAATCCACCGCTTCTTGCATCTCCCCCGCTTGGTTTTTCCAGCGTCGGTTAGTCGCCACCGCGAAGTTCGCGACTGCCTGGCCGTTGGGGGTGTAACGCATCTCGGCGTCGCGAGTCGCGTTGCCAAGAATCATCGCCCTATTGAGATTTAACATCATTCACCTCCGTGCTTTTGCTCTTAACCTATGTTATTACTCTTTTAATAATTCCTTTAACTTACCTTCAAGTTGGGCCAAGCGTTCGGCATCAGATATGCCCTCTTCGGCCTTTTTAGCGGTCTTGGGCGACGGTTTGGCAACATCCGCTTTTTTGGCTTTCGGCGCGCTAACAGCTAACGGTTTATCTTTAGCAGGCGCCGAAACAAACGGCTCTGCCACCGGTCTAACGACTGGTTTCTCGTTGAATTTTTTATCGCGAGTATCTCTGGTGCTGGGCATGTAATCAGAGGCCTTATGCTCATAAACACCCTTAACAATGAGAGCGCGAATTACCTTGTCATTCATCCGCAGAGCACTATCAATATCCGCCACCATCTGGGGCTCCAATTCTGCTACCATTGTCGCGTAGCAAGCGCTGGTTATTTTATCTATCGGGTAGGCCAGATCCTTCTGCCCCAAACTCTTGCTCGACACAATCTTGCCGCCTATTTTCTCAACAGCTCTCTCGGCTATTTTCTCCGCCAAAGCTTCCTCGTTCTTCACCAGATACGTAATTTCGTATTTTTCCATATTTCCTTATTTACGTGAATAAAATAACTATATAAATTCAAACTTCCTTGTGTCATTGCGAGGGGCCCCAATGGGGGCCTGAAGCAATCCCCCGATTCACCCAGATTGCCACGCCCACGATCGTCATCGATCGGGGCTCGCAATGACAATCAACTTGTCTTTATGGCGCCCTTTAATCTCGGCACGGTAATCCGTGACGGATAGCTTGAACTTTAGTCCCAAGCCGAGCCCCTCCTCCGCCGGCTGGCGGATACAGGGAAAGACATCTCTTTATCATTAAAAACTTATCATAATATTAGAAATAACGCAAGCATCCTGCACGCGAATAGACGCAAATCGCACATTCTGAATTTACGCCCGGAGATAGAAAAACTTTCGAGCGAAGATTTCGAGTGTGTTCGAGCGCAGGATTGTAAAGCGTACTTGACAAATTTCGAAAAAGTGTGTTAATTTTAGATATGCGGAAGGTGGATGGGCTTTCCCCCTTGCTCGCTACCTTCCGCACTTCGTCCGCGATTCGCCTGCTGGCGAAATCGGGACTACGCGCGGCACGCCGCACTGAATCCCAGTGGAACAAATTACAAGCACCCCGCCCGAACGGCCGAATTCGTTCGGTCGGGCAGACAAATCCCAAATTTCAAATAAATCACAATATCCAAAATTCAATTAAAAAACTTCGGAAGGGAGTAAGTATGAAGGTTAAGCCACTCGGCGACAAAGTATTCTTGCAGCCGCTTAAAGAGGAAGAAAAAACTAAGAGCGGACTCTATCTGCCCGATAGCGCCAAGGAAAAACCCAAGCAGGCCAAGGTTTTGGCGGTGGGTGAGGGTAAATACATTGAGGGCAAATTAATTCCGCTGGCCGTTAAAGTCGGCGATACTGTTCTTATCAAAGAATGGGGCGGCGATGAGATAAAAGTTGAAGGCGAAATTTATAAAATCGTTGAGGAAAGTGACATTCTTGGCATCGTTGAATAAATTCCAAATCGCAAGCACCAAATAACAAACCCGTCTCGACTCGGCTAGTCGGCCGAGGCGGATAAATTACAATTACCAAATTCGAAAAAAGCAGACGTCTAACTTATAACATCTAACACTTAACGAAAACCGGAGGTTTTCCATGGCTAAACAAATTCAATTTTCCGAAGAGGCGCGCAACGGCTTGAAAAAGGGTGTCAACATCCTAGCCGATGCCGTCAAAGTTACCCTTGGCCCCAAGGGCCGCAATGTCGTTCTCGACAAGGGCTTCGGCTCGCCGACCATTACCAATGACGGCGTAACCATCGCCAAAGAAATTGAGCTCGAAGACAAGTTTGAGAATATGGGCGCGCAACTTGTCAAAGAGGTTGCCGAAAAAACCAACGACAATGCTGGCGACGGCACCACTACCGCCACCATACTAGCACAAGCAATGGTTAATGAAGGGTTGAAGAATGTTACCGCCGGCGCTAATCCCATCGCCTTGCGCCGCGGCTTGGAAAAGGCCTCGCGGATTGTCACTAAAGCCCTGCAAGCATCAGCCGAAACCGTTTCGGGACATGAAAAGATCGCCCAAGTGGCATCTATCTCCGCCGATTCTCCGGAAGTCGGCAAATTGATAGCCGATGTCATTGACGAAGTAGGACGCGACGGCGTTATTACCGTCGAAGAGTCACAGACACTCGGGCTCGACAAAGAAGTGGTGGATGGAATGCAGTTCGACCAGGGCTACGTTAGTCCTTATATGATGACCGACACCGGCCGCCAGGAAGCGGCCATGACCGACCCGTTCATTCTCATTACAGATAAAAAAATTAGCTCCGCCCAAGACATTGTGCCGATTTTGGAAAAAGTCGCCCAGCTGGGCAAAAAGGACTTGGTGATAATCGCCGAGGATGTTGACGGAGAGGCCTTAACAACAATTGTACTCAACAAACTGCGTGGTGTTTTCAACGCGCTCGCCGTCAAAGCGCCCGGTTTTGGCGACCGCCGTAAGGAAATGCTTCAGGACATCGCCACTTTGACCTGCGCCGAAGTGATAAGCGACGAGACCGGTGTCACGTGGGAAAATGTGACGATAGAGATGCTCGGTAAAGCGCGTAAAGTCGTGGCCGATAAGGACAAATGCACTATCGTGGACGGCGCCGGCGACGACGCAAAAATCAAATCGCGTGCCGCGTCCATCCGCACCCAAATCGAAAAATCAGACAGCGATTTTGACCGCGAAAAACTGCAGGAACGCTTGGCTAAACTTTCTGGCGGAGTGGGTGTCATAAAAGTTGGCGCCGCAACGGAAGTTGAACTCAAAGAAAAAAAACACCGCATCGAAGACGCGGTCAGCGCCACCAAAGCGGCGCTTGAAGAAGGCATCGTTTCGGGCGGGGGCGTGGCGCTCATTGACGTCATTCGCTCGCTTGATGAACTCAAGGATTTAAACGACGAGGAAGAAAAAGTTGGTGTCACTATCCTGCGTAAAGCGCTCGAGATGCCCATTCGCCAAATAGCGATTAACGCCGGCAAAGACGGCTCGGTAATCATTGAAGAAATTCGCCGCAAAGAAAAAGGAGTAGGATATGATGCCGCCAAAGACCGATATGTTGACATGATTAAAGCCGGCATCATCGACCCGCTCAAAGTTACTCGCTCGGCCCTGCAAAATGCCGTTAGCGTGGCGGCCATGATTCTCACCACCGAAGCAGTGGTGACCGACCTGCCGGAAAAGAAAGAAGCCATGCCACAAATGCCGGCTGGCGGCGATATGGGATACTAGGAATAATTCAAAAATCATCCCACTTCGCCCCCATTGGGGCTACGCGGGACAAGAAAGTCATCCTTCGGCAAGATTCAGGTTGCCCCGTCTTCGACTCCGAAGGAATAATCTCTTGGGCTCAGACTTGAGGAGAGCGAAGTCTAACGGTCAAAAACAAATTTATGGAAACAGAATTTAGGGTCTGAAATTCGATAGATATTGTTTGAAAAAGCCCCGTCCACGACCCCAATGGGGTCGGGACGGGGTGTTGCGTAGCAAGGGAATGCCGCAAACCTAGCGGCGACCACCGAGAGGCGTTACCTTGATAGTCCCTGCGCCGTAGAAATCGTACGGTTTGCGTTGCCCGCTTGGCTGTGATACATCCCCACGACTCAAACCAAGTACCGTATCGAAAGGTAACCCCCCGTCTTTGATGACCTTCTCTCGTCTTTCCCACTGACGAGCCACAAGTTCAAGCCGCTTTTGGCGGTGACTCGGCGGCTCCTTGTTTGCCAACTCTAAGTTATTGGCTATCGCATCGGGCCGGCAGCGGACTATCTCCACCCCGGGAGCATGATGGTAGATCGCTCTGTCCACCAAGACCCGATCTATCGGAATATCGAGGCGCATTTGCCCTTTTTCGATGAGCCGATCTCTTTGCCATAGGTTATGCGCCCCGCCACCCCCCATCATACGGCCGGACGATACGGCAATGATGGTAGAGGCGGGATCGCGAATAGCGTCAGCGATCATCTCGCACTCCTTTTCGTACCTTTCCGGCTGACAGGTTATCGGCTCAATGAGACTTAGCATATTCATATACTCCCAGCGCTTCATCTCCCTTGAGCTGATACCGTGGAAATCAGCTTCGGCAATGGGCGCAAGGTCCCTGAAGGGCGGCATATTCTTGTCCCGCCCGATGATGCCCATGGCCTCCATGGACTTATCATCAGAACCAGTGCGGCTGTCCCACCAACCACCGTTGAAGAACCCCACACCATCAACGCCATCATCCTTATTGGGGATTATATCTACGTCTTTGTAGAAGGTGTAAATCCAATCGAGTACCTGGGGTGGCTGAAGATACGGATGCGCCACCACCACCGCCAGACCCGCTTCATGCATCATGCGTGTAACCCGAATCTGGGCATCGCGCAGTGCGATACTCTTCTCGGACTTGTTGTAGGGCTGAAGGCGTACACCGAGATAGTTCCTGATGTTGCTATAGAGCTGTGGCGTAGTGTAGCCAATGCCCAGAAGGTGGATGATGTTGCCCGGCCCGTCAGGGCGAACCAAGTCGCTGAAACCGCCGAGGGTCACTTCCAGTCCCGGAATCATGAGTACTCCACTCGTCCTCGACAATTCACGGCAGGTCCCGAGGTAGTAGTCAATACCCGCCACCTTTGGCGTTCGCCCTCGAAAATCGAGGTACGTTTCGAGGACTCGCTTAGTGAAACTGGCAATTGGGTCGCGCTCCGAATACCCCTTGAAGTCCTGGGCGCTAATCCCAATGCAGTCGAGGTGGTCCGTCATCACCACTACTCGAAAGCCGTAATACTGCGCCGTAGCAGCTATTCTTTCGAGAGTCCATGTACCATCGGAAAGGTTCGAGTGGGAATGAACAAGCGTTGTTGTCGGGTACTCAGCGGGACCAAAGAAGGAAGAGAGCCCCTTGACGAGCGTCTCATGGTCGATGGTCTGCGCCCTTGAGCTTGCGGGGATAAGCGCAAGAAAAACTAGTACCAGCAGTAATATCTTCACAGCCCTCACACCCTTCGGATACCGTACTGTCAACGAGCAAAGCCCGTATGCCCCAAAGTATCAAAAAAAGTCAAACCAATCAATATATTTGCGAAAAGTTGTATAATGGGATTATGTTCAATGCGATATTCCAAACGTATAGTTCGGCGTTTGACATTATTCCAACCGGTTTCCGCACAGTCGCGGCCATTATAGTCGTTATTATCCTAATCTACATCTTCCTGAACTTTGTTCGCAAAAGCATCGTATGGTTTATAATATTTCTCTTGCTTGTCCCGACAGCGCTCCCTGCCGTTCGCCAAATCGGACTGTCGCTCTATAACGGCGTCATCCAACCTCTGCTCCGCTGACTATAATAAATATAAACGACTTATGCATATATCGTTCGACTTTATGGAGAACTTCTCGACCCCACAGGGGCTCGAAGGATAAAATCTCTTTTTGAGTAAGCCGAAAAATATAGTATAGTACCGGTAGATATTAATAGGATGATTTATGCAACTAGGTAATATGAGGGGTGCTTTGAAGAGTGTCTGGTTTAAGGTGGCACTCGGATTGGCAATAATTGCTCTAGGAACGGTCATATTTATTTTCTGTCGTCAGGGAAAGTTCAGCGCGTCGGCTGACACTAATATGACAGGAGGTATTACGGTTAAGCTATCTCCAGATATAGATCTCTTCTGCAATAGTGGCGCCGTTAAAAATAATAAGCTCTATCTTACAGTGAAGGTGGGTGAAACATCCATTTGCGGTCTAGTAAGCCTGCGTACATTTAGTAGCTATACTGTTACAAGTAGCAATAGTAGTATTGCTAAAATTGTAGAGAAAACAGGAGTAAGGCCGCAACTCAATAGTGCCAATGTACCAGTTAATTATGTGGCAGGGTTTAAAATTAAAGGAATGGGCGATGGTGGCGCATCAGTGGTGATTAAATCGGGTAGTGATGGTAGAATAATTAACGTCAGTGTTCAGGGCGACGACGAGGACTTATAGTCGCTGTCCGCAATAAGTTCTACGTGTTCGACGCCGGGCGCAGCTCCGCCTTGGCGCGGCACTTGGTCTCAGTGTTGCGGACAACTACTTTGCGCGACTCAACGCGCACGACAGACGACATGCCAATAATCCTATTTGGCCCCAAAATACTCCTCACATAAAGCTGGCTCAAACGGCCGGTATCGCTGTCGAAACAGAAATTATTTACGCGGCCAATCTTATGCCCTCCGGTTGTAATCACCGGCAGGCCGACGAGTTGAAAGCCGTCTTTTATCAGTTGATCGACACGAACCATCTCCTCCGGCGCTAACATCTGCTCCACCGTCCCAACAACCACCCCGCTTTTCTCAACCGCGCGGACGTCTTGCCAATCAACCACCTTGTATCCCTGTCCTAAAAAGCCGGTTCTTATCACGAGCGCCAAGACCCTGCCGTCTTCTGGGTTGACGACGATGTCGCGCGCCGTTCCGACTTTCGCTTTTTCTTCGAGCGCTCCCACCGGCCGACCAATAATTTCCGACCGCAATAAGTTCATTCGATATATTTATCACGCGAATGCAAACAAAGTGTCATTGCGAGGAACCCCATTGGGGTGACGAAGCAATCTAGACCTAGATTGCCGCGCTCCTTAGAAGTCGCTCGCAATGACAAATCATCAGCATCCAATATTTTGAGATATATAATTTATGATTTGAGATCTGCTTTTCTTACATGCCGCCATATCCACCAAACCACGCACGCTACAATCACCACCACCACAACCCAGTCGGCGCCGTGGAAATAACTCTTAACACTCTCCCAGTTATCTCCTAATTGTTTGCCGACCCATGCCAGCACGGTGCTCCAGATTACCGAACCCAAGAAAGTATACAGCAAGAATATTCCCAGCGGCACACGAGCGATACCTGCCGGAAAGCTAATAAACGTTCGTACAACTGGCAGTAGCCGCGAGAAAAACGCTATGGAATGACCCCAGCGGCGGAACCATCTTTCACCCCTCTCGACATCGCCCGACGAAAGAAGAACGAAGCGACCGTACTTCTCTACCGCTCTACGCCCACCGTACCGTCCTATCCACCAAGATACTGCCGAGCCGATAGTGCAACCTAATCCGCCGGCAAATCCAGCGCCCCAGACAGTCAGCTCGCCGCGCGAAGCTAAGAATCCGGCAAATGGCATGATAACCTCACTCGGCAAAGGAATGTTAGCCGACTCAACGGCCATCAATCCCACTACTCCCCAATAACCGCTTTGAGCAATAACACTTATTATCCACTGGCTAATCACCGACAATATATTTTCAATCATTAGTTCACCCCGTACCCATATAAAGAATAGACAATATAAACCACCGCCGTGCTTAGTCCGGCGCCGGCTACAACTTGCGACAGCGTATGGCGCCTAAGAGCTACCCGGGACCACATCACCAATATCGGCAAAGCGAAGAGTGGCCAGAAAGAAAAAGCGCTTAACATATTCATAGTCATCACAATGGACGTAATAGCCGCCGAATGGATACTGATCTTCCAAAACAGAGTGACTATAGCGGCGATCAGTAATATGATAAGGCCGCTCATTAGAGACAGCAAAATCTTGTCATGCGCATCAAGCCGATAAAACACAAGGATGGTAATAATCATCCCGAGACACGCTACCATAAATGGCCCGAAACGGTCCTGGCGCTCGGAGAGACGAATATCTTTTATGTGCCCACCGCGTTTGGCTAACAATATATAAAGCGACGGCGCCAGTCCTATGAGCGCCACAGACAGGAAAAACCAACTTGACGCTGAAGTAATATCTGGAGAGGAACGAAATATCACATAAAACAGAGATAGCCCGATAACTATTATTGGGCTGGAGATAAATGATATTACTCGCGCTAGCGGAATGAGCGACATATTATGCCAGTTTAATCTTAGTCATCAATTTTATAATCGGATTATAGAGATAAGCTGTCAACCAACCGTCCAACCATTTGACGATTAGGGCGGCCAGCACTCCCAAAACCACTCCGGCAAGAATATCCAGCGGATAATGCACACCAACCATCACCCGACCTATGCCCGTGACGATCGTGAGCGCGATCAGCCACCAACTCAACTTGCGGTAACCGGACATCCATGTTGCCGCCGCCAGCGCCGCTAGTAGTGTCACGTGGTCAGATGGAAAGGAATAATCGGGCCGATGAAATATAACTTCTTTTAGGCCGATGTCGGCAACGAAGGGTCGACTTCGATACCATATATAATGGCTAATAATGTAAGTTAGAGCCGGCCAGGCCACCATACCGCTCAAAAATGCTTGAATGGCCACTTTTTTGGACTGCTTTGAGTAAAACCAAAGTACAAGCAAAATCACCGGCACGAGATAGACCAAATATACCGCGAGAAACGCCACAAGCGCATCGAACCAATTGGTTTGGCCAATGATGCTATTGGCGCTCCGTAAAATACTGTCGTCGAAGTTGAGAATACTCTGGAACATCATAAAAGAGTTTATAAAGTTATAAAGTTTGTAAAGTTTCTGACTCGCTGAACCTTATAAACCTTAAAACTTTATGAACCTTATGAACCTATAACCTAATTCTTATGATATCAGATTTGCGGTATAATCAAAATATAATTAACGACATATTATGAAAGAAATAAGCACGAAGCGCGAAGCACCCTACTTCGCCCCCAGTGGGGCTACGCAAGGCGAGCGAAATTCGAAAAATAATAATCAAACTAAAGATGTTCCGGCAACAGGTATCAATAAGGCACCTAAAGATACAGGTATTAGCGCCGAAGAGCAAACCCACAACGAGCTAAGCCAGACCTCACTTGGCCGATATATCCTTAAATTTGTCGAATACTGCGTTGTCGACCGCGGCCACTCCGAGCTAACTCGCCGCAACTACTTACATTACTTGCGGCGGTTGCACGGCTTTGCCCGCGAGCTCCATGTTATAACACCCAAGGGCATTGGTCAAAACTTTGTCCACGACTGGCGGCTTGAACTTTCAAAATCTAAATTGAGCAAGACCACAGTTAATTATCACATTATTTCCCTGCGGTCATTTCTGAAATACTTGGCCAAACACGACGTTCATACTCTGGCGCCGGAAAAAATCGAGCTGGCTGACCAGCCCGAACGCGAGATTCATTTTTTAGAAGCCGGCGAGCTCGACCGCCTGTTGGCGGTCTACGGCCAAAAAAATGATATGACCGACCTGCGCAATCGCGCCATTTTGGAGATGCTTTTTTCGACCGGTTTGCGCGTTTCGGAGCTCTCCGGCCTTAAAAAATCCGAGGTTAATCTGGACAGAGGCGAATTCTCCGTCGGCGGCAAGGGTGGCAAGAGGCGGCTGGTCTTTTTAAGCTCAAGCGCCCGCTCATGGCTCGGACAATACCTGAAACGACGCAAGGACAAAACCGACTGGCTTTTTGTGGGACAGGGCAAAGGCAAGCGCAGCAAAAAGAGTGATCGGTTATCCGTTATCCGTAATCAGTCGGAGGCTAGTGTCCAGTCTGAAACTGACAACCGAAAACTGACAACCGAAAACCACCCCGACTCACCGCTGACGCCTCGTCAAATTGAGCGCGTGGTTCACCGCGCCGCCAAACTCGCCGGCATCGTCAAAAAAGTTACTCCGCATATTCTTAGGCATTCTTTTGCGACTGATTTGCTCTCGAATGGCGCCGACATTCGCGCGGTGCAAACTATGTTGGGGCACGCCAATATCACAACGACGCAAATTTATACTCATGTTACCGACCAGCGCCTCAAAGAAATTCACCAAAAGTACCACGGCACCGGCAAACACTCTGCCGACCGATAAAAAATCAAGCATAAAGAAACCCCCAGCGGTAAAGCATGCTGGGGGTACTGCGACTGACGGTGATACGTCACGGCTGGGCCGGAGCTTCGGTGGGCGGTGCGTCGTCAGACGAGAGGCCGTCCGGCTTGGGCGCCGTGCGAACGTCGGCCATGATACGTTCCTGTATCGCGGCATCGTTGGGGTCCTTGCCGCGAGCCCTGCGGTACCAATCCCAGTATATCTCCGGTGAATCATGGGGACTGGAATGAATCATACAGACGACAGCTGCTGCCTGTATTGGTGTTACACTTCCGTCGCGTACGTAGCTGGCGACAAGCTCAAATGCCCTCTTCTCAATCTGCTCTGGTGGTAAATCCCCCCACTCCCTTAACAACAACTTCGGTACGCCCTCCATCGCGTCTCACCCTCTCCCTAGAGATACCAGTATTGTAGCCAAACCGACAGGATTCGTCAATTAGCCGTGGCGGAAAAACACGACGTCGCCGTCGCGGACGGCGTAATCACGGCCCTCGAGACGCATGACCCCCTTCGCCGATACACCTTTCCAGCCGCCATTAGTTACAAAATCATCATACGCCACTACTTCGGCACGGATGAACTTCTTTTGAAAATCGGTGTGGATAACCCCCGCCGCTTCGGCCGCCGTGGCCCCCGATGCCACCGTCCACGCCCGCGCTTCCATGGGTCCAGCGGTAAAAAAACTCACCAGCCCCAAGACCCGGTACGCTTCCCGCGCCAGCCGGTCAAGCCCCGACTCTTTGAGCCCCAAACTTTCGAGATATTCTTTCTGCTCATCTTCAGCGAGCGACACAAGCTCGGCCTCAATTTTCGCCGATACCACCACCGCGCCGGTATTATCAGGCAAAAGGCCATTAAGTTGATGCTTTTTTATAAGCTCCTCAACGCTTCGCCCCAAGTCAGCTTCATCTACATTTAATATTAGAAGCATTGGCTTGGCCGTAAGAAGCTGGACGCTGGCATTAAGTAGCGCCGCGTCATCTTTGTTTAGTTGCATGCTACTCGCCGGCTTGCCGTCGTCTAGTACTTTTATAAATTTTTCTAATATAGTGGCTGCCATATGAGCTTTTTCACCATCTTTGCCTGGTTTTTTGGCATCGCTTTGAAGACCGGCTAATCTTTTTTGCGCGGTTTGCAAATCAGCCAGCGCCAATTCCGTTAAAATCGTTTCAAGGTCGCGCTTCGGGTCGATGTTTCCCTCGACATGGATGGTGTCGCCGCTAAAGGCGCGGACAACAAGAGCAATAGCGTCAACTTCGCGAATGTGGCTCAAGAATTTGTTGCCGAGTCCCTCTCCTTTATGAGCGCCGGAAATTATGCCGGCAATATCGACAAATTCTACCGCTGCCGGCACCACTTTGGCGCTCTGTTCAATCTTTGCCAGTACGTCAAGCCGCCCGTCCGGCACCGCGACTACACCGACATTCGGCTCGATGGTCGTAAACGGAAAATTCCCCACCTTCGCGGAGGCATTAGAAATAATATCTATAAATTGATTTTCGTCATTAACCGAAGAGTCAGTTGAACCCAACAGTGTGCTACGGTGGGCACGGTGCGCCTCCGCCCGCGCGTTTTTGACCAGCGCGTTAAAAAGCGTACTCTTCCCCACATTAGGTAACCCCACGATGCCGATACTAAGCGACATATTAATAGATCCCGAATTATTTAAGTAATTTTATTATTGTGAAGTGTCGATAGGATGTCGATA
>CAYHTS010000010.1:0-17458 GCA_964359635.1 uncultured Candidatus Saccharibacteria bacterium
GTACTATTGGAGACAAGAAAGTTATCCACAAGCTAAACACTGGCGTATTTATGTTATAACATCTCTTTGTCGCAATTATAGCCGATTTGGGAATCGGCTTGATCGTTAGTTACCCCGAACCCCCTCGTTCTCCCCCTTAATCAAGGGGGTTAGTGGGGGTACATGTTAGAGTGCCGCGAGGTCTTCTATTTGCCGAGCGCGTGGTCCGGGCTTAGAGACCGCGGCCAAAGTAATTTCCTTATCGACTTTGGCCGCGGTGCGCACCGCAATGTCACCATAACCCAGTAATATGCCAATAAAAGTTTGTTTAACTTCAACCGACTGAATGTCTTCAATCGCCATTTCGCTTTCTTTGAAGCCAAAGATCCCGAAGCGATATTCGATACGACGATTGGTCACCCGATAAATTGTAGAGTACCAGCCGGCAAAGATAATTGCCCCTAAAAAAATGCCAATAAACAATATGAGGCTCCATAGCCAGAATCTTGCTTCGCCAAAGAATTGACCGGTATCGCTAAGTTCGAAAATTACCACCAGACCGATGACGGCAATAGCAAGAGGCAATAATCGACCAAACAGAACCCAGCCGCTGGGGCGAGTTCTAAATATCTCTTTTTCACCCGGTATGTCTTTGGTGGCAATATGTTTAAAATCAGGCGGCATGAGATAGGTATTAGGGTTTAGGTATTAGGTTCTTAGGGACACGGGACAAAGTTTGGCTGTGTTACGAGAAGCCCCGATGAAATCGTTGGCAAAATTCCTGAAAGTTTAATACTGGTGCCAGAGGTGGGGGTCGAACCCACACGTCCTTGCGGACATCAGGTCCTAAACCTGACGTGTATGCCAATTTCACCACTCTGGCAATAATCCTACCCCAATCGTACCGGAAAACAACCTTATAAGCTACCCTTTGCACCCCAAATCACACCCCAGGGGTGTGATTGGTGGTACTATAGGGTGATGGAGTTTTGGAGTTTTTGGAAGGTTTTGTCGCCAATACCCTTCACATTCTTGAGTTCTTCGATGCTTTTGAACAAGTTATGAGTGTTGCGGTATTCGATGATGCGAGCGGCGTAAGCGGGGCCGATGCCGGGCAAACTGTCGAGTTGAGCGGCGGATGCCGTGTTGATATTAACTTTGCCAACCGGCTGGCTCGACGAGCTGCCCGATGTTGTCCGCTTGACGGAAACGGTTTGCGTATCGGTTGATACGGTTTCGCCGGGCGCGCTTTGGCTTAACTCATCGATTTTTTTGTTGAGGTCGTCAATCTTCTGGTTCAAATTGGCAATCTCGGATTTCAAGGCGGTGTCAGTGTCGGTTGACGCGCCAAGCACCGTCGGCCGCCACCGCCCGCTTCGCCAGTTGAGAATGCCACCGCCCAATAGTATTAGAATCAGCAATATGATACCAATAATTACTTCTATCTTGCGCCGCCGCTTTTCCTTTTCCTCCGCCGGCAGGTCAATGGGCTTGATTCCGTCGAGGCCGTTTTTCTTTTTTGGCATATGAATCAGTATTTTATTTGTTTGTATCGACACATAATATTGTCATTGCGAGGAGTCATCGACGAAGCAATCTGTATCTTATTGGTTGAGATTGCCGCGCCCGCGATCGTAATCGATCGGGGCTCGCAATGACACTAAGTGAGCAATTTGCTACAAACTAATTATTATTTTGACCTGAATATAAATTTTCTGCAACTTTTTTGGCTTTTTTAATAAGCTCGGTGTCGGCAAACGATGCCAGTTTGAGCTCCGTAAAGCCGGACTGCTCAAGGCCAAAGAGGTTGCCGGGCCCTCGCTGTTCAAGATCTTTCTGGGCGATAGTAAAGCCATCATTGAACATCGCAAGAATATTAAGACGCTCCAGGGTTTTAGCGTTGTTCAATACTCCCGCACCGGCCGCCAGGAAGCAATATGATCGATGCGCGCTCCGGCCAACTCTTCCCCTGAACTGGTGGAGCTGGGCCAGCCCAAAGCTCTCGGCATTCTCTATGAGCATCACCGTCGCGTTGGGCACATCAACACCGACCTCCACCACCGAGGTACTGACTAAAATATCGTATTTATTATCAAGAAAATCCGCCATTACCTTATCTTTATCTCGTTTTTTCATCCGACCGTGTAAAACACCAATCTTTCGGTGGGCAAAAACACCGTCCTTGAGCCGTGCCGCTTCCGACTCAAGCGCTTTCCGCTCACCACCGAAAAGCCGACCAATGCCATTCTCCGTCTCGTTAATAAGCGGGACGATCACAAACGCTTGCCGCCTCTTTTTAATTTGCGCGTCGATAGACCGGTATGCCTTTGCGCGGTTTTGGCTGGTGATGATGCGGGTAATAATCGGTTTGCGCTCTTTGGGCTTGTCACGAAGGGTAACAAGAGTGACCGCGCCACTTATTAGCATTCCCAACGTCCGCGGAATAGGCGTCGCCGTCATGGACAAAAAATGCGGTACTGTGCCTGTTTTGCCTTGTTCGCGCAGAAGTTCCCGCCTTTGTTCCACACCGAAGCGGTGCTGTTCGTCTATCACCAATAGACCGATATTGCCGATAGAATCTTTTCTATGCAATATGGCGTGAGTGCCTACGATGAGGGAGGGTTTCTGGTTGTTGGCGCTTGGTATTTGGTGCTTGGTATTTGCGGTGACTAACTCCACTTCGATGTCTAAACTGGCAGCGAGCTTACTAACAGTATTATAATGCTGTTGGGCGAGGATTTCGGTCGGGGCGAGCCAAACGGCATTGTAACCGGCTTTTATGACACCGAGCGATGCCAAGAGAGCCACGACGGTTTTACCGCTGCCAACATCACCATTGAGAAGGCAATTCAGGGGCGTGGCTATATTACCGTCCGAGCTCATCTTTTTAATAATTTGCCACCCCGCTATTCGCTGACCGTCAGTGAGTTTGAAGGGTAACGCGCCAACGAATTTTTGAAGCAAAGGTTCGTTGATATTGATGGCCGGCGCTTGGCGACGGTGGATATCGCGTTCAAAATCTATGAATTGGCGCGCGAGGTTGAGCATCTCGTCGAACGCCAAGCGCCGGCGCGCCTCCTCGAGCAATTTCATACTGCTCGGCTCATGAACTTGCCAAAGGGACTGACCCAGGGGCATAAGTTTTTCCCGCTCGACGATGCTCTCGGGCAGATGGTCCGGCATGGAACGCGCCTCCGCCACAACACCGGCCAGTATTACGCGCCACTGCTTTGAGCTTAGTCCGGCGCTGGCTGGATAAATCGGCACAATCTTCGCGTACCTCTCAACCGTGGGAGCATTCAATTGTTTGACTCCTGTCGCGCGACTCGCATCAACCTTGCCGTAAAAAATATATTTTTCTCCTTGGCGCAACGCGCGCGCCATATACGGCTGATTAAACCAAACGAGGGGCAATCGTCCGCTCTCGTCCTTGACTAATGCGTTGGTCACCACAAACCCCCGCCGCGTCCGCGCCGTGGCGATGCTCGCAATTTCGGCCTCTATAATGACACTTTCCCCTACCTTGAGCGATGCAATTGTTCGCGGTCGCGAAAGGTCCTTGTAGTCGCGCGGGAAATAATAGATGAGGTCTCGAACAGTTTGGATACCTAATTTCGCCAGCTTTTTCGCCCGCGTCTCCCCAATGCCGTTAATTGATACAATATTATCTTGCCAAATCATATATTCTTTTCTCATCTTGTATTGAGACCATTGAATAACATTATCGATAACCCCTAATATTCTTATTTCTCGAGCGAAGTCGAGAAGTCTCAACCTTATAGTTCACGATAAACTCGAACAATATAATACTTTTTCAACGGTCTTGTATTTGTTTCAACAGAGCGAACATGTGAATAATGGGTAATTACCCTAATTTGTAAGTAATTCAAGCGTTGTTGACAGTTTTGTCCTTTGACAATGTGGACGCGTAAGAATCAAGTCTTTGTTGCGGTGTCTGATTGTCTATGCCTCGATGAGCCCTCTCCTGGTTGTACCGTCTGACATATTCATCAAGCGAATGCTTCCTCTCAACTCTTGAAGAAAAGGTATGCCGGTAGTGCCACTGCTCTATGAGGGTCCTTATGACCCGTTCCGCCTTGCCGTTTGTCTTGGGGGTTCCGGGCTTGGTGAAGTATTGCTTGATGCCATACTCTCCGCAGGTAGCCATGAACCGATGCTCATTCGGTCTACCTTTATACTCCTTGCCGTTATCGGAATATGATGCCCGGATATCAAAGGGCATACCCAACACCGTTTCTTCCAAATGAATGGCTGACGACCATTGGGTTTTATCGGGAAAGATGTCAGCCACCAAATAGCGCGAGTAATCATCGACCGCAACATGGAGATGCTCCCGCTTCTTATTGGGGTCGCCCTTCACTGCCGGCAATCTGGTATTATCGAAGTGAACCAATTCTCCCGGATGGTTTCTTTCATAACGGCTGGCGACTAATGCTTGTTTCTTTCTGATTTTCATTTCAATCTTTTGCAGTTTCTTCAGTCCGTATTCTACTGCTTTATAGCGATGATTGACAGAAAGACGATTGGCGAATTCTCCAACTCTGGCGCGCCGCAGCCACTCATAGACGGTTTCTCTTGAAACGTCAAACTGGTCGGCCAGATGGAGAATCTTCTCGCCGGCTTGCCATCGTAAGTAGATATTCCTTCGCTGGCAAGGCAGCAGCTTTGTGTTCTTATGCATGATGCGGACTCCTTTCAAGATATATGGCTAGATGATATTATCTTATCAGCGTCCACATCGACCACATGTCAAAGTGTCAAAGTGTCAACAACCCGATTGTAACTTACACCTAGTATATAATATCTCTCTTATTAAGGGCAAAGAACCTCCGCGCAAAAACTGCCGCGGAGGCTCAAGGGCATAACATGGACAAGATTTCGAGGAGACAAACTCGGGCATGCCCCGTCTTGCCTAGCGGCTATTAGCGACTGCTTTCCATGTTCCCCAAGTAAACCAAAGTACACCTACGAGGTGTACTTTCTGGCGGTTTATAGCTTCTGGGAGGCCTATTTTAACCAAAAAGGACACCTACGAGGTGTACTTTTCATGGTTAAGTTTGTTTGCCGATGGTTTTGAGAACCCATTTGAGTTTGGCTTGAGTGTCGGCGAGGTCCGTCGGCATATCTTTAAGCACCGCGGCAATCTCCGGTTTTTTGTAACCAAGCATCTCGAGAGCGTCCACGACTTCGCTTGACGCATCTAAACCAATCAGATCATAACCGCCGATGCCGCCGACTTTGCTTTTGAGTTCGACGATGATTTTGGCGGCGACTTTGGGGCCTATTCCGCTAATCGCCTTAAAAACCGCCGTATCTCCCTGGGCGATGGCACCTACTATGCGATCTGACTTGGAAGACGACATAATCGCCATCGCCGCTTTGGGACCGACGCCATTTACCGTGATTAACAATTCAAATAGTTCGAGCTCCGCGAGCGTCGCAAAGCCATAAAGCGTCTGCTGGTCCTCGCGAATGTGATGGTGGATGAAGAGTGTTGCCTTTCCTTCGTTGCCAATACTGCTAATGTTGGTAAAGACCCGATAGCCAACGCCGTTGGTCTCGAGAATGAGCCAATTAGCTGTTTTATGAAGAATGATTCCTTTTAAATATACAATCATCTTAGTGTCTAACTTTTATCTGATAGACCTCCCCGCTCCCCTCCTTGATAAGGAGGGGCTGGGGTGGTGGCAATTTTCTGCAGTACTCCGTCGAGATTATCATAAATCTCGGTATTGGTGAAACGAAGGATAGTGATATCTAGCGATCTAATAAACTCTTCGCGCCGAATATCGGCATCTCTCGCCTTGTCCGTTAGATAGTGCGAATCACCGTCTAGCTCAATTGCTAATCTGTTGGCAGGGCAATAGAAATCCAATACATACCTGCCCACGCCCTGTTGCCGCCAAAACTTCAGTCCCTTTATTTGTCGCCCCTTCAGCCGTGACCAAAGTATGACTTCGACTTTCGGCATGTTGTTACGCAGAGCGCGACGATGGCTTTTTATTTCGATACGATTAAATAATTGAGTCAAAAACCCCTCTTTGTCTCCTCTTATTAAAGGGGCGAAGTGGGATGACATTTAAGATTTAATGCGGAGCTTAAAGCTGATTTCCTTCGAGCGTTCAACTTGGGGCTGATCGAAGGGGTCAACACCCTGCAAAATCGCCAGATAATAGGCGACGAATTGCCAAAAGACAAGATACTCGCCAATAGTTTCCGGCATAAGTTTGTCAATCTCAAGATGCGCGAGAGGAATGCCCTGCTCTTTGGCATCTGCCATGGTGCCTTGGGCTTCACTAAGTAGGGAGCGCTGAAGGTCGGCGCCAGTGAGCATACCCAATTTGCCAGTCCGCAAAGGCAGCTCTTTAGCGGCGGCGGGAACAGTGATATTCATCGAGCCGCCGGTATTTTCAACTGTAACAAATACCCCAACCATATTCTTAGGTCCGCCAAAGAAACGCTGGTTGGAATGATGCTGGCTTTCCGGCGCGCTCAAAGCCAAAACAGTTGGACCTTTGCCGGACTTGCCCGTACTCTCGTGAATTAACTGGGTTATAAGATGATTAAAGCCCTCGAAAAAGAAGGAATAAACCGGCAGATAGACCTCGTTGCGGCCGGCTTTGCCTGATTCGAATATAAACTCTGCCAACCGACAAGCGTTATTACCATCTTTTTGGCATTCGCCAATGCTTCCTGCCGCGCCTTTTTCAATCGAGTCGATATCGAGTCCCAGTAAGTGTGCCGGACCGTAGGCGACGGCGGTGCGTCCGCTAAAGCGGCCGCCAATAGGCGGATGCTCAATAACCGGCCAGCCCATCTTGACCGCCAATTGCGACAGAGTCCCCTTGCCCGGGGTGGTGATGCAGAGGATTGGATACTCTTGGAATGCAAAAATATCTTCCAGTACCCCCACTGTGTCGCCCGATTTTGAGATAGCAATGACCAATGTATCGGCCACCGGGTTTTCCTTCTTAACGCGCGTGATAAGATCCGGTTCCATGGTGGGAACAAGGGTTAGGCGCTTGGTGGAAGGCGTGGGGTATAGGGCGTGATGCAGAGCGGACAGGGTAGAGATAGAGCCGCCGTTGCCAATAACGATAATGTTATGGTATTTGTCGTACGGCGCGAAATCTTGCTTTATCTTGCCCATATCCGGCCGCCAGGCAATGAAGGGCGCCGTGGGTTCAACGGAAAACTTATTCCGCCCGCTGGACCGATAATTCGCGAGTGTGAGTTTGAGCATGTAACCTCCAAGAATTACTAATTGACCTAATTTCTAATTGACCTAAACAAATCACAATTTCCTCTACGAGCCAGAGGCTCTCCTTTACAAGCTGGAAGCTTTCCAAGCTGTAAGCGGGCCGTAGGCCAATGACCCAAGCGGCACGCTTTATCCGCCGAAGGCGGACCAGCCTCGGGCTGGGAAATTAGTAATTAGAAATTAGTAATTTTGATATTTATGTCTATCTTATCACTCCCCAAACGGGGCACAATAAGACAAGGTATGATAAAATGAAAGAAATCAATAAATGATCGGTTTTTTGTCATTGCGAGGAGCCCGCGGCGCGGCAATCTCATCGGCTCCTGGCCCAGATTGCTTCGGACTCCACTGGGGACCCCTCGCAATGACAGGTGCTTGTCAGAGTGAGCGATACATCGCACAAAAATATAACGAAAATCAATAAGGAGATAACAATGTCCGAGGAAGTTGAAGTACCTTCAAAAGAAGATAGGGTTTCGCACGCGAACACGCACGAAAATTACTCTAAAGATTCGCACGAAAAAGATTCGAACACAAAGGCAGGGAGCAACGGCAAAATGACACTTTGGCAGAAGATTAAAGCGCCGCGCGGCCGGCTGATAACATTGATCGTTATTTTTGGAATACTACTGGTAGGTCTTGGCGCATACGCGTTTGTCGCGACAGGAAAAAAGACAACATCGACTGGAGCAACCATCAAGGGACAGGAAACCAAGGTTGCCGCGCCGCTAGATGGCGTGATGGGCTCAACCGATGTCGCCAAAAGACACCCTTTAGCTATTGTGGTGGAAAATCACCCCGACGCGAGACCGCAGACGGGGTTGGATAAAGCCAGTATTGTCTATGAAGCCATTGCCGAGGGAGGCATAACCCGCTTTATGGCGATTTACGGAACTAGTGAGGCCGATAAAGTTGGGCCCGTGCGCTCGGCACGCACTTTCTTTGTTGACTGGGTACTCGGCTATAACGCGTGGCTCGGACATGTCGGCGGCAATATGGACGCCCTTGACCAGATAAAAGCCGATAAGGTCTTAGATCTCGATCAATTCGCCTACTCCGGCCCATATTGGCGTGAACCCAAAAAGGGTTTGGCCACGGAGCACACCATGTACACCACTTCTGGAAAATTGCGCGACCAAGCCGCCAAGAACAAATATAGCGCCGATAATAGCTTTAAGGTTTATAAGTTCAAAGACGACCCTGCCGGTGCCGCGAAGGAAGCCCTGCCCGACGCGCAAAAAGTCGCGGTCAACTTCTCAACCGCGACTTATAATGTCGTCTATGATTACGACAAAACGACCAATTCGTACAAGCGTTCCATGGCCGGCAAGCCGCATAACGACCAAGTAACAGGCGCCCAGCTCAATCCTAAAAACGTGATAGTGATGACGGTCGCGAGAAAATCAACGGTTACTCGCATCAACGAAAACGGTTACACTATGACCACTATCGGTTCCGGCGCGGCAAAAATTTTCCTTGACGGGAAAACCATTACCGGCACATGGAAAAAAGAGAGTAAAACCAGCCGCGAGGTGTTTCTCGATGAAGCCGGCCAGGAAATTATCTTTAATCGCGGGCAATTTTGGATTGCCGTAATCCCCCCGGAGGGTAGCGTGACAGCGCAGTAGCGGTATCGGTTCGTGATATAATAATGCAGAATAAATACAACCAATGCTCTATAATTGAGCTAGTTGAGGAGGCCATATGTCTTTGTCTCAAAGAACAAAAGTTATCCTGTGGATAATTGTCGGTTTAGTGGTCATAGCCGGCGGGGTATTAACTTACCTGCAATTAACAGGCAGGGTTAAAATCTGGGCGGCTACACCGGCTTTCACGGTAACACCCCAAGAACGTAACCTCTTTGTGGGAGAAACTAAAACAACCTGGATTTCTCCCGCGAAAAAATTCGAAATTGTATGCAGCGGATATAGCTTCAGCAAATCCCCTTCAAAAACCGTCGAAATAGTGGGTGGCACAAACATGGTTGGCAGTAAATATAATAGCGCCAGCATGAGTGCGAAAAAATTTGATACACTTACCTCGACGTTCAATATTAAAGCTTTAGCTGCAGGAACAGCCAGATGCGTATTTTCCGGCATAATTCCGAATGTCGGAAAAACAAAAATTCCCAGTCTCGCTCTCAATATTTACCGCGCGCAATCTGGCGGCACTGGCACGGGTGGGACTACTGGCGGTGCGGGAGTGACAACTATCACTACTAGCCCCACCTCCTTAAACCTCAGGATCAACGCGGAAGAGACAGTATATATATCGGTGGCGGGACCGGTAGTAACGGTAAAATGCAGCAACGGGGTTCGGGCAGTGAACGGGGCGAATGTGGGCGGCACAATAACCTACGGCTCCGCTGGCGGCAGTGATAACGTTCCAAACATCCGAATCAAAGCGGCACCAACGCCTATTACCGGTGCGGTCTGCCAACTTTACTCATCGGCGACAGCGTCCGGAACACCGGCTGGGCAAATACCGGTCACGACATACGACTACTAGAAGTTACAAGTTGAAAGTTTCAAGTTGCAAGCCAAAACTACTTGCGACTTGGTACTCTGTTATAGTCGTCCTCGACTCTGACGATATCGTTTTCGTCAAAATCACCAAATGAGATCTCGAGGACAAAACCGGGTTCCTTGCCGGCGCCAATGAGGCGGTGTTTTTGTTCTTTGGCTATAAAGATTTCTTCAAACTTTTTCGGGCGCCACTTTTTCTCGCCGACCACGACCTCGGAATTTTCATCGAGCGGCACCCAGAGTTCTTCGCGGCGATGATGATATTGCAAGCTGTTCTGCTCGCCCGGCTTAACTTCAAGTATTTTCACCGTCGAGACCTCGTTGTGGGTAAATTGGCTAAACCCCCCCCACGGCCGGTTCTCATGATAAGTTTTAGGCATGCTTAATCTCCCTTGATAATTCATCAACCTTTTGTTGCAGTAATATATAATCACCTCGAGTTTCGACATTCAAGCGGATGCAAGCTTCGGTATTTGACGAGCGTAGTGAAAAGCGCCAATCCTTAAAGTTGATTGACAGTCCGTCGCGGTCGTCAATTTCGGCTTTGGCATAATTATTCTTAAAGCTCGCAAGGACATTATTCGGGTCGGGAACGGTGAAATTAATCTCATCGGATACGGCGTATTTCTTTTTGAATTCTCCAATAATAGCGCTAAGCTTCTGTTTTTTTTCGGATAATATTTCGAGCGCCAATAGAAACGAAATCATACCGTTATCGGCAAAGAAATTATCGCGGTAAAAATAATGGGCTGATGTCTCCGCGCCAAAGAGCCCGTTTTCCGCGCGCATACGTTCTTTGATGAAGGTGTGCCCCGCTTTAGTGAGTACTAATTCACCGCCGTACTTCTTAACTGTATCCTCGATCGGCCAAAAGATGCGCGTGTCGTTGATGATTTTTTCGCCTTTTTTACCCGACTTCTTGAGCAGATAAGCCGCCATCAGCGATGTCATAAAGGCCGGGGTTACGAACTCGCCTTTGTCGTCAAAAAAGAAACAGCGGTCGGCGTCGGCGTCCCACGCCACGCCAAGGTCGGCTTTGGTTTTTTTGATGAGCGCCGAGGTTTCGTTGCGATTATCGGGAATGAGCGGGTCGGGACGACCCTTGGGAAATGTGCCATCCGGCTCGCAGTTTAGCTCGACAAGTTCAATTGGCAATTTGCCCTGTTTAACCATGGCTTTTGCCGCCACCCCCGCCATACCGAAGTTGGCGTTGATGACAACCTTGAAGGGTTTGATTTTATTAGCATCAACAAAGCTCAAGTTATGTCGTGAGTACTCGGCCATTACATCTTTTTTCTCTATTTTAGATTTTTGTATTTGGAATTTATTTGGGATTTGGGATTTGTTATTTGGAATTTCTTTCGCCATATCTCTAATAGCGAAAAGGCCGGAGTCGGATGAGATGGGGATGGCTTGCTCGCGGACGATTTTCATGCCGTTAAACTCCGCCGGATTGTGGCTCGCTGAAATGGTGATTCCGCCGTCATAGCCATACTTTCCCACCGCGAAATAGAGCATATCGGTCGAAATCGTGCCAATGTCAATGACCTTAACGCCTTCGTCTATGAGTCCCTTGGCCGCCGCTTGCCAGAGCGCCGGCGATGATGCCCTCACGTCTTTCCCCAAAGCAATCGTCAGCACTTTATTAGCTTTTATCTTTTTGCTTAAAAATTGGATATAAGCCCTGGAAGTTGCATATACAGCCGATTCATCAATCTCCTGCGGATAAAGTCCCCTGATGTCATAAGCGCGAAAAATAGAAGGGTTCATGGAAGCTCCTATATCAGTTACAAGTTAAAAGTTACAAGTATCAAGCTAGCGCATCTCTTGCAACCTGCTACTTGTCACTTGATACTAATTAATATTCTACCCAACCCTTGCGGGTGAAGCAAGAAAATGGCATACTGAAGCATTCGCCGAAAGCTGGAAATAACGCTCCTTGACACGCGGCGAAAAGCTCCGTTTTGCGGAGCGTTTGAGAGATCTAACACCAACGGAGGCGATCCGCTTGGGAACCATCAAGATTACTCCTTCGGGAGTACCTGTAGAGTACGGCTACCACGAAGAGACCACGGCGACAACCAACTCGTCAGAGGGATCTTCTTTCCTCCGTTAGAGGATTGGGTTGACATTGATGCAGGCGTTGCCCGACTTAAGGCGGGCAAAGCTGGAGCACCCTGGTGTCAACGGATGAGAGAGTATGTCAGAGCCATCAAGGAAGATCCGCTCGTGAGCTTCAAGTTTCCCATGGAGATTAATCACGACCCAGCACGTTGCCAATACAAGCCAGTGCAACTCGGGGTCGGGGTAGCGCTTCAGACCAATCGTGGTATCGTACTTATCGAATGCGATGCCAATCACCCGACTCGCGGTGGATATCTGACACCGGCGTCCGGACTGTTTGAGGGAGGTTGCCCACAGAAAGCCGCCCTTCGCGAACTCGGTGAAGAGCTCATCGTCGCTCGGCATATCGGGGAACAATACACCGCGGACGGACCAACGTTGTATCATGTTCCGGAGGCTGTCGGCTACTGGTCGTATGATGGCGTGCTCCTTGAACCGGAGTGGGTCAAGCAATACGCCAAAGACCACGAACTTGAGGTTGATGACAGCCTCGTCATCCCTCTCACGCCAATCACCAATTTCCATGGCAAGACCATCTTCCGTTTCGGCAGCATGCTCGAAATCACAGCTATCGTCGCCTTTGAACCAGAGTATGGTTCGATTGAGATGCTCATTCCCCTTCAGGTTAAAATACCTGATAACGTTAGATGCCTAGATGGCGAACGTGGCCCTAACGGTCAATGGCTCGGCCGCAAAGTCGTCTACCGGCAACCGGAAAGACTCACCACCAAGGCAGAGGCCATTTTCAACGCCTTCCTCTAGAATCACCAGCTCCCCAGAGTGACCACCACACCAAATACACGCAAGACACAATACCCGCGGCGTTCCGACGCCGCGGGCTTTCTATTGGGTTTTCTTGATAGTTCTCGACTCCGGTTTACCCTGAGCTTGTCGAAGGGCTCGAACAAGAAATCAGCCACCACAATTTTGTATTTTAATTTTTGATTTTTGATTCATCAAAGGTACAGGTGTTTGCCTTCGGCTTTGACGCGGTCAATCAGTTTTTTGACATCCGGCGCCTTGTTTTTGTCAATCACAAGTATCGCGTCCGGTGTGTCGATAATGACTATATTCTTGAGTCCCACCGTGGCAATCATCTTATCATTGGCGTAAACCAGTATGTCCTCACTGCCGGCATCAAGGTGGTGCCCGCGCGAGATAATGTTTGAATCAAAATTGCCCGATAACACATCGTGCAAAGTGCCCCAGTTACCGACATCACTCCAGCCCAAATCGGCCGGAATGACCAGTATTTTGTCAAGTTTTTCAACAACCGCCGTGTCAATCGGCTCGCTGTCAAGCGCCTTATATGCTCGTGTAATAGCCGCGCTTTCCTCTTCATCCATCAGCGCGATTTTCTTGAGCACTCGCGCTGATTTGGCTTGATATTTTTCAAGCCACGCGGCCATATCACTGGCGCGCCAGAAAAAGTAACTGGCATTCCAGAGATATTGCCAGCTTTTGACGTACCGAGTAGCGTTTTTAAGGTCGGGTTTTTCAGTAAACGAGTCAACCTTAAATACTTTTTTGCCGGCCGCGACGGAGTGCTCGTCGCCCATTTTGATATAACCGTAATTAGTGTCCGGCTTGTCGGGATTGATGCCAACGGTAATGAGGTAACCCTTGTTCTTGGCCGTAACTTCGTATGCCGCCTGGAAGGTTTTTATGAATTCGGATTCATTCTGCACCACATGGTCACTTGCTACAGTGGCCACAATGGCAAGTTTGTCCTTTTGAGTCAGTTTGTAGGCAATCAAGCCGAAAGACGGCGCCGTATTGCGACTAGCTGGTTCGAGAAAGATGTGATCGCTGGCCACCTTCGGCAGCTGCTCCGCCACCAAGTCCTTGTAGCGTTCCACTGTCGCGATATAAATCTGCTCCGCCGGGACGACTTTTTTGACCCTATCATAAGTCGCCTGGATGAGTGTTTTTTCACCCACCAGTTTCTGGAATTGCTTGGGGCTGGCCTGTCGGCTCATGGGCCAGAGCCGCGTCCCGCTCCCCCCCGCCATAATGACAGCGTAGAAATGTTGGTTCATAAGGGTTAATTATGGCGTTTCTTACGCCTATTGTCAATTACTTTTTTGTAAATACCATAGTATTCTTGGGCCATTTTTTTCCAACTAAATTTTTTTTGATACTTAAAACCTGAATCGGAAAGTTTTTTCCTTATAATTTCACTATTTAGAATTTCACTAATTGACTTCTGTATTGAAGATGGACTTTTGGGATTAAAAAATAATACGTTACCTCTATATATTTCTTTAAAAACGGGAATGTCCGAACAAATTACCGGAATCTTAAGACTCATTGCTTCTAGTATTGGCAGACCAAATCCTTCATACAAAGAAGGATATATAAAAACCAAGCTATTTTTAATAATTACTGATTTTTCCCGATCGTTGATGTATCGAGTAGAAAATATAATCTTATTTCGCAGATTGCTCGCAGTAATAACTTTTTTTATCTTGTTTAAAGTAATTATTGTAAGCGATCTATCAAATTTCGAAACTAACACGAGTTTTATCTCAGAGTTTTTTATTTTTTTACAATAATAAGCAAAACCATAAACCAAATTTAGCAGATTTTTTCTTGGAGTGGCACTACCAACGTAACTAATATATTTATTTTTTTTAATATTCATTTCTTTTGCAAGCAAAGAAAACGTTTTGCTTAAATCGTGATAATTTTCCAGTTTATCGAAACCATTGTAAGTAACTGACAATCTTTTTTTGTCAATTTGTTGAAATTTATCCTTCAACTCTTCTTGAGTAAATTTGGATATACTAACAATTCTATCGGCTTTATTCACAGAAGCCGTTAACGAAGAAACGTATTGCTCTTTTTGTTTTTTACTAATTGGGTCAGTGTTTGACAAAGCAATTAGGTCGTGCACAGTCAGCACTAACTTGGTTGTAACGTTTTGAGGCACTCCGAAACCAATTGGGCTATGGAACAGATCCAATTTTTGACCATTGATCTTTTCTCCGAATTCATTTTGATTAATCAGAAAATTTTCCCAGTACAAATCATTGTCGTAATCAGCAAAAACAAAATGTATATTTTTTTTATTTTTTGGATTAAGAATATTTGAATATTTTTTTTGACAAAACAAATATAAATCTAAATCTTTGAAGTTAGATAATTCTCTTATTAAATTTATTATATAGGTAACAACCCCACTTGATTTATCTGTGACAATTCTTGAGTCAATCCCTATCTTCACTTGATGCCCCTATGGTTCCAATCTTTAATAATTTTCTGATAAACAAGTTCATAACTATCTACCATCTTCTCAATGCTAAAATTGTTTTTCACATGCTCTCTACAATTAATACGCATTTGTAAATATTTTTCTTTAGGAAGTTTATCTAACCTTTCAATCGCATCAGTAATACCTTTTACACCTTCTTTAGGATCAACTATATATCCAGTTGCACCGTCTTTAATTATTTCAGGCACAGAACCTCTGCCGAAAGTAATCACCGGCGTACCCGATGCCATAGATTCAATAAAAACAAGTCCGAAAGGTTCCTCCCATAAAATAGGTAGCACTAATGCTTTGGCGCTACCAAATACTCGAAACCATTCTTTTGTTTTATTTTTAGCAATTCCTTTGTACTTAATGTATTCGTTTTGTTTGTCAATAACTTCTTTTTGCAAATAATTTTTCTCACCGGGCCCATAAATGTTTAATTTAACTTTTGCTTTATGGCACGCTTCGATAGCAACATTAACTCCTTTTTCCGGCGAAATTCGGCTAAGAAAGATAAAGCTATTAGACCCGTCTGGGTCAAATTTAAACTCACCGACGTCTGTGCCATTGTAAACCGTGTCAAAATACTTTAGGTTGGGTATTTTTTGTCTTTGGCTGTCGGATATCGAGACGATGTATGCGCCGGGAAAGCTTTCTAAGATTTCCTTCTCGTGTGGATCGAGCTGTTGATGAATAGTTAAAACAACGGGACACTTGCACGCCCGTGCAAAAGGCATTCCCATATATAATTTGCCAACGTGCAAGTGTATAAGATCATATCTCGCAGAGTCATGTGCCATTTCCGTAAGATACCGCAATATATACGCTGTATAGACATTGCGCACCCAGTCTTCTTTATTGTAGGCCGAGTCCAGCCCGTGAGCTGGTAACCCAAGATTAATAATTTTAACGCCAGGCGCACGTGAACCCTTTGATGCGTATAGAGTAACCTCGTGTTTGTGTTTTAAGCCATTGATGATATCAAGCATAACATCGGCATTGGCAGCGATGATTTTAGGGTCGTGAGGTACATTTTCTCTAGAAGAGCCATAATAAGCGATTTTCACTTATCCTCCTGTCTTGATAATTCGTAAAGCGACCTAACAAACCATTTTGCGTCCTCGGGATTAAAATCCCCCTTCTGTAAATTGTTAAGCAATCCTTTGGCAGCGGTGTCGATACCATCCTCGCCGATAATTATTTTATGTCCGGTCACTAACTCTCTGGTCTGCATACTAGGTCCTGGTGCAGGTATAAATTGCATTATCTCACCCTTTACATGTTCGTGCGAACCGCCAACTAAAATTGCCGGGTACCGAGAATCGGTAAGCATTGTTAGATCATTACCGCTATCCCCCGAAACCACCCCCCTAACTCCCAGTTTTTCGGACAGATATCTTACAGCTAATTCCTTGCCTGCATGCACTGGCAGTAGATCTATATTCCACCTCTGGGGATCGTGTATATCCTGCGAGAGAATAACCCTTGCACCACGAATTTTATTATTCATGATATCAACCATACTTTGCGCCGCTTTATTGTCTCCAAAAACATTGAAGCTTATTTTAAATTCTTGTGGCGGGTGGTTGGTTTTACCGGACTCATTGGCCTCTGGGACATCTCTTTCTTGAAATACTATACTCGGATTGAATGCAACTATTTCTTGCGAAATCTTATACACTTCCCCTCTATCCCAAGTCCCAAGAAGCAGTTTTCGGTACTCCTCGTCCATAGCATATTTTCCATCTTTGCTCCTCACATAAATTTCGGTCCCTACGGCTCCTACTACAACATCGGCCTTGGGTAAATCTGTTTGCTCGTCAACCATCTGAAAATCTCTACCTGTTACATAAGTCAATCCCCAGTCGTTGTCTAGAAGGACACATTCGAGCTTATGAGTTGCTTCAACCTGACCTTTGCGATAAAACGTATTATCGATATCAGTGAACAAGGCAACCGGGGATAATCCAGCCCCTTCTCTTCTCTTAATTTTATCGGCAATACTCGAATCTTTAAATAATCCTGTCAATTCTTTCTTGATGACCCTTTCTTGCCCAAGCTCGCCATAGATTCGATCCTCACCATTCTCCTCTCTTTCGTGATCTCTTGTCACCCTTCTTCCATACTCAAGATTAGCTTCCGCTTTTGCCTGATCATATGCTTGAGCTTGCTCACTCATGCCCTTTAGACTTTCTGGATTGCCAAGAGACATATTAGAAATCCTTATGATAGGGATTTTTGCTTGGCGACCAATCGGCTATAAGTTTCATGAATACGTTTCGCTACCAGCGG
>CAYHTS010000011.1:0-17027 GCA_964359635.1 uncultured Candidatus Saccharibacteria bacterium
CAAGCGTGATCTTATTATATGGTTCTTGGTGGTTGTTTTTAATCGTCTTCGATGCCTTTTGGCTGGTTCGTAGCATTGGCGAGACAATATACTGGCTCAATCAGCAATACTCAACGCTCGACCGCAACCCGCCGCGCCAACTCTGGTTTTACCCCATTTTCCGCAATAATTCCGTTTGGTTCGTCTATCAAACTTTTTGGCAATGCATGACTGTTATTACTTTTGTTCTCCTACTCCTACTTTGGCGCCAGCTCTAATCCGTGTCTATGGGGCTTTGATTAACGCGTCTCCCGTGATAAGTTGTTTCTGCGACGCCACTTCGGAAGGAGGTGCCAACATTGACATCCGATAGGTCTATAATCGCGGTGGATGCTGACAATGTTCTCGTCGATACAACCTCGCCACTACTCCGCTTCTATCGCCGAAACTACAATCCTGCTTCACCGGCATTAACCGTCGCTAATTGCCACACCTATAACCTCTGGGAGCTGTGGCAATGCGACAGAAATACGGCCATCAAAGTCGTTATGGATTACTTCAGCTCTCCCGAAGCTTCGACGGCTCTGCCGATTCACGGCGCTTCAAGCGCGCTTTCGGAACTGCGAAAACGCCACCGACTAATAGTGGTTACCGCGCGGCGTAGTGAATTCGAACAAATGACCAAGGAATGGCTGGGGTGCCATTTTCCGGGTATCTTCCACGATGTCCTTTTCGGTAACCATTTCTCAACCGAAGGTTTAGAGATACCCAAAGCCGAACTTTGCCGCCAAACCGACGCCGTGGTACTCATTGACGACCAGCCCGACCATCTTACGCCTTGCGAGGAGGCGGGTATTACCGGCATCCTTTTCGGCACATACCCGTGGCAGCGCCCCGCACAGATTCCCGCGAGTATCCTGCGGGCTCCAAATTGGCCGGCCGTCCTGGCTCATCTCACTCAATAACCCGCCGCGTCCCGCGGCGGGTTATCGGCATTGAAAAAGCTTCCATTACGGGTTAGAATAATAGCGTGTTGGGGAGTCGCCAAGTGGTCCGCCTCGCTTGCCCTTTGGGCAAAGCGGGCGAGATCTCGCTCGTCCGCCTAATGGCGAGACGAGCGGATAAGGACGCGAAATTATGTATTACGTTTACGTTTTATCTAGCGTACGATATAAGAAATCCTATACTGGCACAACTGATAATATACAAAGGCGTCTCAACGAACACAATATAGGGAAAGCCCCATATTCAAGACGGTACAAACCATGGAGATTGATTCATTGCGAACAATTTCCCACATTATCGGAAGCCAGAAGGAGAGAAAGCTATTATAAATCAGGTGCTGGTAGAAATAAACTAAAAGAAATATTTTTCAATAATGCCAGGTCGTCTAAAGGTAGGACAGCTGACTCTGGATCAGCTAATCTAGGTTCGAATCCTAGCCTGGCAGCCAAGAAATAATAGAACCGCTGTGAGGTAGCCCACCTCATCAATATAGTGAAATAAAGTAAATTCAACTGTTGCAATAATTGTAATAGTTCAATATTAGCAACGAAAGGAGTTGTATGGAGAAAGAACAAGAAACGATCGTCCGGGGCAAAGTCATAAGCCACCGGTGGCACGAGCACCGACACGGCCCCAGCGGCGGCATATATGGACTGGCGTTTGTCGGCGCCGCGGTCTACTTTATCCAACAGTCGGATAGTTTCTGGACGGGAGTGCTTGGGTTTTTTAAGGCCATCGTTTGGCCAGCCATACTTCTCTATAATATCCTGGCTTCATTGGGCGCTTAATCTAATAATCGCGGTCCCTCGAATTGTTGGGTTTGACGGAAAATTCTTTCGAAAATATCTTTTAAACGCCCAAAAATATTGTTGGGGAAACGGCAACGGTCGGCATAGGCCGTCAGGTCCGGTGTTTGCAATGCCGGATCTTTCAAATTCTGTGCCCCTAAAAAGTAGTACATTATTGATTTTTCACCCCCGACATGATCAATGCCCAGCGCGTGGCCCAGTTCATGCATGAGTACTAGCCGTAATTCTTCCTTATCGCCAAAGGTGTAAATATCAATCGTCGGGCCGACACTCGAGTACTCTCCCTGCGTAATAATTTTATGGTTACTGGACTCAACTTCTTGGTTGAATTGGCTGACGTTGGTATTGTACAAATCAACTTGCTGGTTGAGGGATTGCGCCAAACTTTGAATCCGATTCTGCTCCGCTATCAGCGATTTCCTCTCTGTTTCGAGCGATTGAAACTGTTCTGACGGCGCGCCGCCAACGCTGTTCCAGTAAGCCACTTGGCGCTCGTATTCCTTGGCTCGCGCGTTGAATGCCTGAACTTGGCTATCGAGGTTTTCCTTTGAATTTTCCAGAGTACTCTTATTTTGCGCTAAACTGTCCGAGCCGCTTTTTAGTTTATCAAGCTCCGCTTGCCTCTGGTCATAAATCAGATTTATGGTAAGCGACGCGCCGGCTTTTTCATTCAAAACATCTTTACCAATACCCTTGTCCCACCGCTCGGCCGCGTCGGCCGACGCCGCGTCAACTTCCGCCGCCGTCACCTTAAACCGGCTATCAACACTACCTATCGCGTAGTCAAGCGGCCGAGTGCAACTCGAGGTACCAGCAAGAAATGAATAAGTAATATAAAGCGCGGCGGCCGTTATCGCGAGGCCAACAAGCCAACGAATAAGTATTCCTACGTACGGACGCGGCTCTTTTTGTGATGTTTCTGTCATATATTTATATTAACTGCCATAGGTATTGATTTACCGCCCCAAAATGCTACCATATTGACGTGGGTTGATGCGGCTAAAACGACGCAGACGGTTGCGAACAGGAGGTTCCCCTGTTTGCGAGAGCCGCAGCCAATCCACGCCATGCCTTATTCCCAGCCCCCGCCCAAATTCATCTTAGTTAACTAATGATGGGCGGGGGCTGTTCCGTATCGCTACTTGCCAAAACACCGCCTTGCGATTTGGTATCCAATGACTTAATAATATCCATCCCGCCCATATCTTCTGGCTTCTTAAGTCCAAGAAGCGCCAAAACAGACGGCGCGACATCAGCTAACACGCCAATCGGCGGCCGGTTGGCAAACTCAACATATCTGCTTTTTGTTGCCTCCGCGTTCCCTTGCTTGAAATCATAGGATCGCGCAATAAAATCAAAATAAACAAACGGTACAGGGTTGATCGTATGCTCTTTGTGCGGCTCGCCGGTTTTTTCATCAACCATCACTTCGCAATTACCGTGGTCGGCTATTAATATTGCCTTATAACCAGCCGATGATGCCGCCGGCAAAACCCTGCCAAGACACTCGTCAACAGTCGAACAGGCCTTTATCACCGCCTCCCACACGCCAGTGTGCCCTACCATATCGCCGTTGGCATAGTTGACCACGATAAAAGGGTATTGGCTAGAAATCGCCGACAATACTTTTTCCGTCACATCTTGGGCCGACATTGCCGGCGCCTGATCATATGTCGCGATTTTCTTTGAGGGTACAATTTCGTCTTTTTCGCCAGGAAATATCGCGTCTCTACCAGAATTAAAGAAGTACGTTACATGGGCAAACTTTTCCGTTTCGGCGCAGTGGAATTGGGGTAATCCGGCGCTCGCGACAACCTCGCCGAGAGGATTCTTTGATTCCGCGGGACTCGGCACCGCCACCACGGGAATATTAGTATCGGAATAATATTGCGTCAAAGTGCAAACATAGATGTCGCGCGGCCTCGTGTAATTCTGCAATTTAACATCAATTTTCCTCTGATATTGGTCAAAAGGCGCCAGCAGTTGGCGCGCTCTATCGTTGCGGTAGTTAAAAAATATTATAACATCCTTATCCTGAACCCGTCCACCATCACCGATTACTGACGGCTCTAAGAATTCGTCGGTCTTTTGAAATCGGTAATTGCCTCTCACGGCCTCCGCCGGCGAGCGATAATGCGTGCCTAGATTTTTCGTAAAAAGGTCGATAGCTTTTTGCGTCCGATCCCAGTTTTTGTCTCTGTCCATCGCAAAGTACCGACCGATCATAGTGGCGATTTTACCTACACCGAACTTTTTGAATGCCGCTTCGAGTTGCTTAACAAATTCCCCCGCTTTCTTCGGTGGCGTGTCGCGTCCGTCGGCAATAAAGTGAACGCAGATATTAGCCACTTCATTATTTGCGGCTATTTCTATGAGCTTGATAAGATGGTCAATGTGGCTGTGAACCCCCCCGTCAGAAACTAAGCCGATGAGGTGAAGAGTGCCGCGAGTAGCTGTAACGTTTTTTATGGCATCGACAATCGCTCGGCTTTTTTCGAGCGCGCCATCTCTTATCATCTGGTTCAACTTTGGTAGATTTTCCCAAACTATACGCCCGGAGCCGATATTTGAGTGACCGACTTCAGAGTTGCCCGGCTCACCTGGAATAATACCGACTTCAATGCCGGAGGCGCCAAGCAACGTTTTAGAGTAGGTTTCATAGACATAATCAAGAACCGGCGTTGGCGCGCTCAAGGGTCCGTTGCCTTTTTCCGACGCCGCGATACCCCAACCATCAAGAATTATGAGGAGAACCTTGGGTTGGGGATTAGGTGTTTGCGGCCGATTGACACCCAAACTAGAGAGTCCCAAATGCCTCCTTTGCTTTATCTTGTACTAATTATACCAAAATTTCAGTATTACCCACCTGCTAATTGATATTGGAAATATTATATAATACACTTAAAAAGTGAATCGAGACCACGTGAATAAGCCCATAATTATAGTCAAAAATCTCACCAAGCGCTATGGCCGACTCAAGGCCGTCAATAAAATCTCTTTTGATGTGCCAAGGGGTAAGATAATCGCCTTCTTGGGCCCCAATGACGCCGGTATAACCACAACACTTGAGATGCTTGAGGGACTAACCGAGCTGTTTGCCAGTTTCTACAATAAAAGAGTTAATGCCATAAAATTACTCGACAAGGTAAGCTTGATCGAAAAGCACAATTCATACGTCTCCCAGCTCTCCGGCGGTCAAAAACAACGTTTCGCTATCGTTGCCGCGTTAGTTAACGATCTAGAGATTGTTTTCCTCGATGAGCCCACCACAGGCCTCGTCCCGCGCGCGATTAATCTCTCATATGAAATATATAATCTGGTTTATAATGGCGGGTTTTATCATTGGCGGCGTAGTGGCGGTATTGCCTAGAGGTGCGGCTGACTCCGGCGTCCTTGACCCACGCTACCTATCTTCAGCCCAAAGCCAGCTTGTGGCGTACAAATCTAAAATTAAGATGGACTACAGCACTGGTCCTTGCTTGGGCGCTCTGCCGATTGATGATAATTGGGTAATCGACATCGCCCACAATCCCCGTCAGCCAGTTGACGATGAACCGACGAATCAATGCGCCGCCTATAACGTAGGCAAGGCGAAGCATTTCATAGAGCTCGATGAGACCGGCAACCTGATTCAGTATAGATAGTTTGACGGAAACTACTGTGCTATTTTTCGTTTGAAGCGACGCATAACAACTGCTTTGGTATAAATATTTTCAATGCGATCTACTACCAGCTTCTCGATGAAACGCCTCGTCGCGGCTTCACGACCCGCTTCTCCTAACCTGCGCGCCAGCTCGTCATCAGTCAGTAACCGAGCGATGGCATCGGCCAATACTTCCGGTTTACCAAAAGGTATCACCAGACCGTTTTTCCCATTGCGCACAATCTCGATCAAAGCATCTCTGCTGGCGACTATGACCGGCACACCAAGTGATAAAGCTTCGATAACGGGCAAGCCAAAAGTTTCAGCGCGCGAATATTGAACATAACAGGTAAAGTGCCGCATGGACTCAACAATATCCTCAACCGACGCCTTAACTGATATAAGCGCGGCTAAACGGTATTTTTTTACGCGGCGACGGATAATTTGCTCAAGCGGACCACTGCCGATTATTTGACAACGCCAATCCTGCGACAATTTTTTCCCTTTCAATATTTTCAATGCCTCAACCAACGGCAGATGGCCCTTCTGGACGTTAAGTGAGCCAACCGAACCAATAATCTTAGGTAGGCCCGCGGGTTTAGAATATTTTTTGAGTCCATTAAATTTTGGATTGATCATATGGGGTATGACTGCTATTTTCCCCTTTTGGGTTATGCCTCGGTGAAGCAGAAACAACCTCGATGCCCGCGAAACCGTAATAGTGATATCGGTAAATTTATCCATAAGCTTCTGGCCGCGGAGCTGAAATTCTTCCCACACGCGATTTTTCAAATGATAATTCGCCGTCCACATATGCTCGGTATAAACAACGGCGATTTTATCCAGTTTGCGCACCGCCAGCCGCCCCAGCCAACCACCGCGCAAGCCGTGGCAGTGGACTATATCGGGCTTAAGACGTTTAAGCGCCGCCCTGATTTTATGGTCAGCTTTGCGGTCAAGAGGAGAACCCATTGCAATCGGATCAACCTTAATACCGGCCTCTCGAAACCTTTTGACCACCGGGCCGGGAGGACATATAAGGGTAACCTTATGACCTCTATTGATAAGCGATTGGCTTAAGACAAAAATGTGGCGCGGCGCGCCACTCATAGTTCCATCTCCAACAATTTGCACGATAGAGTACTTGCTTGGCATAACCAAGAAACCATTCTCTTATTAAACTTAGTATTTTGGATATCGAAGCTTATAATAGAAGTTTAGTAGATTATACCTATATTGTCCATACCTAAGACCATCCGTTAGTTTAGTAAGCACGCCACTTATGCCCTTGCTCTGACTCCTGGGGGTGGAGTTATCAACGTACGCTGAAACCGACATCCCGCCCATATTGCCTGACGTATCTTGCGCGCCACCAGTAATCATAATACCGCCATTTTGGTACTTGGTCGTATCCCACGAATAGCTTAGTGTTGAATTCGCGCTTATCGCGACTTGCTTACTACCAATTTTCAGCCACACCTTTGCTACTTTGACATTATCAGTCGCCGCAACTGTGATGTTGACCGTTTTACTAACCTTTTGGAATTGAGATACACCCAGGATACTAACCGAGGGTTTCTGGGTATCTTCTTCTCCCCCTCCGCCCCCGCCACCAGTGGTATCGGTGATGGTAACCGGCACACTGATGGACTGTTTGGGCTTGCTCGAATCACTGACAGTAAATGAGTCCGAGCCAACTTTTTTCCCTGTAATATAAACCATATTGCTAGTGTTTTTACTCTGCTCTGTTGCGCAATTCTTCTTATCGCACCGTGTGGCCGAGAAGGGGCTTGTCCCTCCGCTTATCTTCCCCGAAACAGCGCTGCTTTTGGCGACTGTGACTGGCGATGGAGTAAAGGTAAGCGCTCCGACCGATGAAATAGTGACATTAACAACTACTCCTCCTTTGGGGCTGCTTGAATCACTGACGAATAATTTTGTGGTCTTACCAGCGCCGGGGCTTAGAGGACTAACTCTATATTTTGTTTCTTTCGTTGAGGTTAAATTCTTTGCCACGCTTAGATAGCTTGGGTCCTGAACTTTTATGCTATAAGGGGCCTTACCGCCGCTGACGCTTATTAAACTCCCTGTTGATCCTAGCTGTAAAGTTAGGGACGTCGGAGCGACGGTCAAGGGCGTAGCCGCGTCACAAGCGGTTAATTTCGCAAAGTCGATGACCTGTTCGGAGAAACTTTTTGTGGTGTCGAGAGTAAATGGCCCGGCAATTGTTTTGACCTCATTTTTACCGCACTTGGGGTTCTTGACGATGGCTTTTAGGTCGAACCTTTCCATTTCTCCTAATAGAATGCGTCGTGTTACATCGTTGGCATACAACTGGCTATCCGGCTTGTCATCGAATTTTATATAATTATTTCCATAGCCGCACCACTGTTTAGTTTTCAGAGGGTCAAGCTCTGGGGGGCTAGTGATATCACCAATAGGGATGCTGATGTCCCTGTCAGTTGACGGAACAATAATAATCTCCGCGCCCTGCGAAGCATAACCTGCCGGCAATTTGGATATTTTAACGGGAATATTATGTGATTCATTGTTGACTTTCTTGTATGCCCCAGTTTTTATTTCATCTGGGGTATAATCTCGCCCCAAAGGCCCGCCGGAATTGGGATTAGGATTGCTCATCCCGGTTATCAGTTGGGGAGCTTGGATACTGTTATCGTCATCTTGCACACCACAGAATGTGGAAAGGACGGTTGAGAGGTACTTTTGAGTAAAATTAGTAACATTTTGCGTGATATCTTTGTCACCCAGTTCAGTGATATTATAGCTATTATAGGTTGGCAGATTTCCACCCTGGTTCAAACTATCCCACATATATCGCTCGAACGCTTCAGCCCAAAATTCCCCTGTATTGTTCAAAAAATATTTCGATGAGTCGGGAGAAATAATAACGTCCGTGCTTGGCTTCTCTTTAGTGCCAAAAAGAGGAAAGAGATTGTTCCAATTAACTGTCCCCGAGTATCTTCCACCGTTGTTCATTAATTGAAGGCCAATACCGCCCTCGTCAATTACGTGCCCGTATTCGTGAGCCAACATTTCTTTTCTCAAGGTTTCATCGGTGCTAAGTTGAGTGAAGGAATTATCAACGGCTATATTCGCCTGTCCCGATACTATATACGCGGCAGGTGTATTGGATAAATTATTCGCAAAAAATAATAATTTGGGAATTGGCGCGTAGATGCCGGGCTTATCGGTTTCTAAAGCGCAAATAATTGTTGCCAGCCAGTCCGCCGTGCCCTGAAGCACGTTCTCACTCCACCACTTGGGTTGCTCCTCTGGACTCGAGGCAAAGTATTGAGCTTCAAACTGCCTTGTTTTATTCTGACAATATTTATTACTAGAAGTGCCAGACAGCGTTTTGACCGCGGCCGAGCTATATTTAGGCCACATAAAAATCTCTGCGTGTATTACTGACAAGTATGAATCGCCGCCATAAGAGATGAATAGAGTTTCGGTGACGGGGCTGTTAAAAGCGGGCGAACCGCCCTCTTTAGAGGCGGTTACTTTCAATTCGTTGACCTTATTATTGAGGAAAGAGTAAGTTATGTTGCAAATTCCGCTTGTGTCAGTTGTACAGCTACCGATAAGGTTTTGGGTGTCACTACTGGTAACTACGATTTTCGCGTCCTGAACGGGCTCTCTGCCAAAATAGCTTGCTCCTCGACCATCATCAGGTCCAATATTCGAAAGGGCATTATAAACCTCGAAAATTAGCTCTGTATTCACTTCCGTAGTTGTTGGGGTCGCTGCCTTAGCTTCGACTTTACCCTGGATATTATTTTGGGGCTTCATTATTATCTGCTTGGCGCCCTCGAGGACCTCTTTGGTGATGGGCAGGTGACTAATATTGTCAAATTTATAGGCCGTGTCTTTACCGCCCCTGTCTGGCAATGAGTCTGCTAAGGTGGCCTGTAAATAATCACCGGCCTTCAGCTTATTCCTAAGTTCTCTTGGCACTATGAAGCAACCTTGAGAATCAGATGTCAGGGTGTATCCAGCGCTACCGCTCTCGCTGACTCCAAAAAGCGGCACCAAAGCTTTTATATCTTTAATACCTACATTCCCATCGAGTACTCTGATGGGACAGTTCAAATAGGGTGTCTCTGCATTAATTTTGTTTTGAAAAAGCCAGTACCCAAACCAAGCCAGAACAGGCAAGATAGTTATCAAGCCAATTATAATAACGAGTTTTTGTCTTCGATTTTTTATTCCCAATAGATTCCCCTCCAATAACTGCTCGGGAAGTTTCAATATACTTCAATAAGCCGGAGCACACTTCCCACAGCCAACATTCCACTACCCCCAGTATATCAGACAGGGTTGTCCTTTTAACCACGCACTTTTAACTTGTCGCGCGCCGCTTCGAGCCGCTTAAGTGATTTTGTCTTACCTAGCACGGTAAGCAGCTCTTCCGGTTTGGGCGAAGCGAGAGCGCCGGTTAACGCGTAGCGCACCGACCAGAAAACATCGCCGTTTGATAAATTATTTTGCGCCACGACTTTAGAGAGAATATTGTTTAATCGTGTTGTATCCTCCCAGCCATTTGTCTCCAATGCCCCAAGCGCTTCTAAAGATTTAGTCAAACCCTTGCTTGTCGCTTCGGCCGTTGATTTTTTAAATGCTATTGCCCCACGATCTAATTTCGGCTCGGTAAAAAAAAAGTCAACATCGCGCACCAGCTCCGCGATCGTATCACACCTTTCAACTACTAGCTTAGCAACTTTCTCGAGATAATCTTTATTGTAAGCGCTGATATCGTAGTTCTCTCGCCATAGAGGTTTGGCAATGTCCACAATATCTCCTATGGGTTTTTGGCGCAGATAATGAGCATTGAAGAAACGTAATCGCCCGCTGTCGAAGACCGCGTTGCTTTTTTGCACCCCCTTAATATCAAATCTATTGACTAATTCTTGAAGTGAAAAAAATTCTTCCTCGGTTTTCGGGTTCCAACCAAGAAGCGCTAAATAATTCACCATCGCTTCCGGCAAGAATCCCTGCGACTTAAAATCATCACTCACGCTCACCGGATCGCGGCGCTTACTCATCTTTGTGCGGTTGGCATTTAATATGAGCGGCAAGTGCGCGTAGGCGGGAGCAGCCCAAGCCATTGCGCGATACAGTAATATATGTTTGGGAGTATTTGACAGATGGTCATCGCCCCGAATGATGTGGGTTACGCCCATATCGTGGTCGTCAACCACCACCGCCAGATGGAATGTCGGCCACCCATCGGACTTGAGGATGACAAAATCCTCGATATCTTTAGCGCCAAACGACATAGTCCCGTGGACAAGATCGGTGAATATTAGGTTCTCGGGTTTTGGGATTTGGGATTTGGGTGTTTTCTTTTTTGGGTTTTGGGTTTTGGGATTTGTTTTGAAATTATCCGCCCAAGGCGGACCAGCCTCGGGCTGGGAAATTAGAAATTTAACATTAAAGTATACTGCTCCATCTTTTTTGTATGCAAAGCCTTTATCTGTTAGTTCTTGGGCGACGCGACAATACTCCCCAAGTCGCTTGCTTTGACAGTGCTCGCTAGCCTTGTTGTCCCATTTGAGGCCCAGCCAATCGAGTGATTCTTTGATATCGGCTATGTGCTCATTGCTCGAGCGCGCTTGGTCGGTATCCTCGATGCGCAAATAAAACTTACCCTTGTTTTGACGGGCAAAAAGATAGCTAAAAAGCGCGGTACGGGCAGTACCGATATGGAATTTCCCCGTCGGACTAGGAGCAATCCTGGTAACTACCATAAAACCCCAATAAACAAATTTCAAATTTCAAATAAATTCGAAGTCCCAAACTCCGAATGTTTCGAAATTTGGAGGTTGGTTTTTATTTGGAACTTGGTGCTTATGATTTGTGATTTAATAGCGGTTGTCCTCAACCGCGCTAACGTGGTGCCTTACCTCTCGACCCTCGATGGCAATGACATCGATGCGGACACCGAAAGCGGGAAAATTCTGGTTGACCTCTTTGGCTAAGCGTATCAATTTTCGTTGTTTTTTCCAGTCCACCATCTCTTCAGGCGTTCCGCGGCTGGCATCGGCTTTGGCTTTAACCTCCACTACAACCAGCGTCATACCGTCCTGCGCCAATATATCAATTTCCCCGATTCGAGTTCTGACTTTCTGTCCTATAATCCGATAGTTCTTATTAACCAAATACTCCGCCGCCTCATTTTCACCCCAATCCCCAAGGTCTTTACGTTGTCGAGTCATGAAAATTGAAATCGGTAATATGGAAAATAGAAAGTAGTTGTGGGAATCGGAGATGAGAATGGATAATAGTAATATGGGAATACAAATTAGAAAGTTGTTGGCAAACTATTATCTATTCTCTGCAACTATTTTCTACCCTCGGTATCACTATCTTCCTTCTTCTCGTCCGCTTTCTCTCCCGCCTCACCCTTCTCTTCCCGTGAAGCTTCGGCGGCATTGGCCTCTTCTTCTTTCTCACTCTTTTCTTCCGCGTGTTCGGTGGCCTTCATAGCATCGAGCTCCGCTTGAGGTATTTCCACCGGCATGCTTTCCTTTTCGGCCGCCACATCTTCCCAAACCTTAACATTGTCCTTTTCACCCTTCATCTTTCGAGCTGATTTGCCTATTAAGCCACGAACATAGTAAATCCGCGCCTGGCTAACTTTAGCCGACTTTAATCTTTCGACTTTGATAAGGGTCGGCAGATGCAAAGGGAATGATTTCTCCACGCCCACGCCGCTCGCTATGCGGCGAACCGTGAACGAGCCATTGATGCCACGGCCGCCGGCGGTTTTTATCACCACGCCCTCGAATACCTGAATTCGTTCTTTACTGCCTTCGCGAACTTTTTGATGTACCCTCACGCGGTCGCCGGTGCGCACACTTGGCACCTTCTTGCGCTCATTTAATTTATTAACTTTAGCAATGATACTGTGCATTATATATTCGTTATTTGCGACAACTATTCCTCACTTGAAATACTTACTTATCCTAGCACTGATTGGCTTGTTTATCAAGACCATATGCTAAGCCCCGCGCAAGGCGGGGCAAAGAAGGTGATAACACCGCGGACAGTCGCTAGTCAGTGGCCGGAAGACCCCCAAGCAACCACTCATTTCGACTCAGGGCGAGACCGTACAACCGGCCCACTTCACCGGATAGTCCAAGTAATGAACCATGGAAGGTTATGCCGATATCTGGCACGGCGTTCGTGTCAAGCTGCCAATCCAACATTGGGTACAGCTGGTCGAAGAAGCTATCATCCCGCAAGGCATGATGCGCTAGCAGGATTAATCGCCGCGTCGGAGAAGTGTTGGGTGATTCAAACTCGCATAACGCTCTAAAATCCACCGGTCTAGCGCATTCAACGACAGCTCCGGGCAGACCGTACGACGCCAATAAGCTCGGTAGGTCAGCTACCTGGCAAGAGGATACTCTTCCGCGGCATTCCCTCCTGTACTTTCTCATTATCGCTTCAGCCTCATGGCGGCGCCAAGTATCGTGCAGGAGAGCGCCAAGTATCGCTTGGGTAGCTTCATCCCCTACGATAGTTTGAACGCGAGCCGCCAAGGCCATGCACCCCGCCGCTATCCCAACGCTGTGCCAAAGAACTCTGCGCCATTCGACCCCAAACAGTTCCCCCACACGCCAAGCCCTTATAACCGGGTCATTGCCAACCAAGTTCAGAAAGTCGTCATCTGCCAGGGCCATCCTTCTCACCTCTCAAAGTGCGAGTTGATACAACCGACACAGCCCAATAACATTAGCAAAAGCCGCGGCGCCATTCAATAAATTCAATAAAATATTCGCCAGATTCCCTTGAAACTCTTCACGTCAAATGAAATGATAGGACTATGCACTTCACCCATCTTCACGTTCACTCGCATTATTCTCTGCTCGATGGTCTTGGCAAAATAGATCAATTACTGGCACGCGCCCAAGAATTGGGCATGGATTCTTTGGCGCTCACTGACCACGGCGCGATGTACGGCGCCATCGAGTTTTACGAGACGGCTAAAAAAATAGGAGTGAAACCCATCATCGGCGTCGAAGCGTACATCGCGCCGCGCCGGCTCCCCGATAAAACCGCCCAAGTAGATACACGACCGTACCACTTAGTCCTCTTAGCCAAAAATTACGAGGGCTATAAAAACCTCCTTATCCTGACATCCGTTGCCCATCTCAAGGGGTATTATTACAAACCAAGAATCGACAAACACCTCCTCAAAAAACACTCTAATGGCCTCATAGCCCTAACCGCTTGCCTCGCCGGAGAAATACCACAAATCACGCTCTCCAACCAGCCCGAACGGGCCGCTAAAACCATCCGCGAATACCAGGAGATTTTCGGCGCTGATAATTTTTTTCTTGAGCTCCAAGACCACCCCGAAATCCCCGAGCAGGCCAAAGCTAACAAGGGTATTATCGAACTCGCCAGACAACTCAATGTCCCGCTCGTTGCCACCAACGACATTCACTATGTCAAAGCCGAAGACCGCGTGCCGCACGATGTACTCATCTGTGTTCAAACCGGTAAAACTACGAGCGACAGCGACCGTATGACTTACGACGGTGATTTCTCCATGCGCGCGCCGGAGGATATGGCAAAAAATTTCAAGGACACACCGGAGGCAATTGAGAATACCGCTCGCATCGCCAAAATGTGCGAGCTCAACATTCCGCTCGGCCAGGAAATCCTGCCTGTTTTCCCCTCACCCAAAGGCAAAAAAGATAATGAATTACTGGAAGAGCTGTGTCGGCAGGGAATAAAAAAACGCTTCGGCAATAAAATAACAGCTGAAATCAAAGAGCGATTGAGTTATGAGCTCGCGACGATTGAGAAGATGGGTTTCGCGCCATACTTCCTAATTGTTCAGGATTTTGTCAATTACGCCAAAAGCCACGGCATCCTCGTCGGCCCCGGGCGCGGTTCGGCCGCTGGTTCAATTGTCACTTATCTACTTAACATTACCGATCTCGACCCGCTTGAGTACGGACTACTTTTCGAAAGATTTTTGAACCCCGACCGTATTGAGATGCCTGATATCGATATAGATTTTTCCGATACCCAGAGGGCGCAAGTTCTCGAATACGTGCGCGGCAAATACGGCGACGACCATGTCGCCGGTATCATCACCTTTGGCACTATGGCGGCGCGCGCGGCCGTCCGCGATACCGGCCGCGCGCTCGGCATGAGCTATGCCGAAGTCGACCGCGTCGCCAAACTGGTGCCGCCGCCGGTACAAGGCCGCCACATACCCATATCTAAATCGGTTATAGAATCGGCTGAATTGCGCGAGGTCTACGAGAAGGAACCGGCAACCAAACGGCTGCTGGATATGGCGTCAAATCTGGAAGGCACCGTCCGCCATGCCAGCCAACACGCCTGCGCCATCGTTATCTCACGCGACCCTCTGACGGATTATTTGCCCCTCCAGCCGGCGCAAAAAGGCGATGTCGCCCATGTAACACAATACTCGATGAATCCCGTTGGCCACATTGGCCTACTGAAGATGGACTTTCTGGGCCTGGCAAATCTATCTATCATCGGCCGCGCGCTCAAGATTATCGAGGCGGTCTGGGGAGAAACCATTGATATTCACAACCTGAAGCTTGACGACAAAGCAACTTTTAAACTCTTCGGCCAAGGCAATACCACCGGCGTTTTTCAGCTAGAATCAAGCGGCATGAAACGCTACATTAAAGAGCTTAAGCCGACAACTCTCGAGGACATTACCGCCATGGTGGCGCTTTACCGTCCCGGCCCTTTACAATTTATCGACTCATTTATCAGCCGCAAGCATGGCCGCGAACCGATTACCTATCCGCACCCTCTGGTTGAAAACGCCCTGCGCGATACCTACGGCATTCCCGTTTACCAAGAGCAGGTCATGCAAATCGCCAAAGATATGGCGCTCTTTACCGGTGGTGAAGCGGATACTTTGCGTAAAGCTATGGGCAAGAAGATTGCTAAGTTGATGAGTGAAATGAAAATTAAATTTATTGGCGGCGCCGTCAACAATAAAGTGCCCGAGGCCAAAGCCAAAGAGGTCTTTCAGATGCTCGAGGACTTTGCCGCGTACGGCTTCAATAAGAGCCATGCCGCCTGCTACGCCATGATTGCCTACCAAACGGCTTATCTAAAAGCCCATTATCCAGCGGCCTTTATGGCGGCGCTACTCACCAGTGAATTGCGCGACACTGATCGGATTGGCGTCATCATCGAAGAAGCGTCCAAGATGCAGCTCAATGTCCTGCCGCCCGATATCAACGAAAGCTTTGTTGATTTTGGCGTAGCTCTTACAACCGGCATTAAACCGCCCATCAAAGATGCCAAAGATGCCCCGCGCGTAATTCGCTTCGGTCTAGCCGCTATTAAAAATGTCGGTCTCGGAGTCGCCGAAGCCATCGTCAAGGAACGAAAAGCGAAGGGACCCTATGAAAGTTTAGCTAATTTTGTCAGCCGATTGTCGTCTATCGATGATACAAGCAATATCATCAACAAAAAAACTATGGAGGCCTTGGTAAAAAGCGGCGCGCTCGATTCTTTAATTGAACGTAATCAATGTCTTGCCAATATGGAGACCATATTGCGTTTTTCCGGCCAAAAATCAAAACTTCCCTCAAGCCAAGCTGCCCTTTTTGATACCGTCGGCGTTAAGATGCCGGAAGAGTCCCTCAAACTGGAATCAAGCGAGCGAGCGAGCGACAAACAGCGCTTGGCGTGGGAGAAAGAGCTCCTCGGTATCTATCTCTCCGAACATCCACTCCGCGATTTGGGCGACTATATTGCCCGCAACGCTCTGTCAATCGGTAGTATCACAAACCAGATGGAGGGTAAGAAAATTACCGTAATCGGCATCGTGACCAATATTAAAAAAATTAACACCAAAAGCGGCCAGCCGATGGCTTTTGTCGGGTTGGAAGACCTGACCGGCTCAACGGAAGTGATCGTTTTCCCCAAGATGCTTGAATCGGCTTCAGAGTGCTGGAAAGCCGACGCGATATTACGAATCAAAGGGACAGCTAGCACCAAAGATAGCGCGGTTAAAATACTGGTGAATGAGGCCAAACTCCTCGATACCGATAATCTGGAGGAATTTGAAGAAATCAACCTCGTCGAAGACGACGACAAATTCAAAAGGCAAAATTCATCCTTCGGCATGACTCAGGATGCCCTGAGCCCCAGCAGAGTCGAACGGGCAAAAGTCAAAAGTTCAAGTCAAAACTCAAAAGTTTCTGATGACTATCCTAAATCCTCCCCCATAGAGTACCCCATCACTTTGCCGCGCGGCACAAAAAAGCCCTTACTTATCGAGCTCAAAACAGTACTTGAAAAATATCCGGGCGACGCTACGGTAGTATTGCTCATTCCCCAAAACGGCTCCTTCGAGCGCGTCCCCACCAAAACCAAAGTCAAACCAGGCAAGGACCTCGACCGCGCCATAGAAAAAGTACTCCGCTCCTAACCCTGGGGTGTCATTGCGAACTCGCCCTATATTAGCTAAACTAAAATAAATTAAGGAGAATCGGACTCATGAAGCGAGAGCGAAAACTGGTTTGGGGCGTAGTTCTTTTTTGTATCGGCACGGCCGT
>CAYHTS010000012.1:0-16652 GCA_964359635.1 uncultured Candidatus Saccharibacteria bacterium
CCCAGCAGGGTCATCCCGAGCGCCAGCAGTGCCGAGGGATCTATTAATAAGCAAGAGATCTTTCGACTCGTCCCGCTGGGGCTCGCAATGACAAAATTGAGCCGCGGTGACTGTTTGTATCTTGTAACTTGTATCTTGTAACTTGCAATCACCTCGTGATTGCTGAAGGAGGGCTTGTTGCAGTACGCCGGAATGGGTGTGCCCGCAGTGGCGGCGCGCCTAAAAACTGACATATTAACCGGTTTAAGTAATGAGGAGGCGCGCCGCCGTCTCGGTAAGCGTCATGAGATAGGAGATCATCGCGGTTGGCAAACCGTTATGGTCATCCTGTGGCGCCAATTTGCTAATCCCCTCGTCTATCTACTTTTCGCGGCGGCCATCATTGCCAACTTAATAGGTAGCCGAACCGACGCAACGGTTATACTGGTTATTCTCGCGCTCAATGTCGTTATTGGCTTCCTGCAGGAATATAAGGCCGACCGCGCCCTAAAAATACTAAAATCCGCTGCGGGCGGCTACAGCAAGGTTATCCGCGATGGGAGAGTCGTCGAAATTTCGGCGAAAAAAGTTGTGGTGGGGGACGTCGTCTTACTTGCTCCCGGCGACCGAACGCCGGCTGATATAAGGGTCGCGTATTCCAATGAACTCGAGGTTGACGAAAGCCAGCTCACCGGAGAATCTTTGCCGGTTCGCAAGGGCTCATATGTTGTCAAGATGCCGGGTAGCGATGAACGAGTCCAGCCCAATATAATCTACTGGGGCTCGTCTATCATGGAGGGCCACGGTAGGGGCGTGGTTATTGCCGTGGGAAAAAGCGTTCGTTTCGCGCAAATCCTAGGAGAGGCAGAAGCAAAAGACGAGGGTAAAAGCCCTCTGGAAAAAGAGATGGGACGGTTTGCTAGAACGGTTCTTCTGCTGACAATCGCATTATTGATTATGGTGTTTGTCCTTAGCTATTTTCGTGGATATGACTGGCAGGCCAGCGTTGCGTTAACTGTCAATCTGTTCGTGGCGGTTATTCCGGAAGGTCTCCCGATGATAGCTACGCTTATTTTAGTAACGGCCGCCGTGCGCATGGCGCGCCAAAAGTCGCTAGTTAGACGGCTGTCCGCGGCCGAAATGCTTGGTAATATCGATGTCATTCTTACAGATAAGACGGGCACCCTGACTCTAGGGCAACTCGAACTCCGTCATGTTTGGCTTTCGGGAAAGTTTCATCGTGTTCCCACGGCTCCCACTCCAGCCAATTTAACCCGCGCTCGTGTGCCAAAAGGAGAGTTGGACTATCTGGTGCTGGCTGGAGCGTTGTCCAGCAACGCCGAGCTGGTTCACGGTTTGCGTGGTCGCCATGGGTTGGGTGATGCTATAGATGTGGCATTGCAGATGTTAGCTCATGATCTATCGGTTGAGAAAAACCTGACCGCTTGGCGCAAGATTCACGAGTTGGGCTTTACTAGCCGCCGCCGTTTGAGCGCGACTCTGGCGCGCCGCAAAGAAGCATATATTTTTGTCAAGGGAGCACCGGAAGAAATCTTGCGACGCGCCCACAGAATTAAAACTCTCGGTGGGGAAAGGGCTCTGACCCAGGCGAAAATTGATGAATATAATAGCGCGTACCGCCGGCTGGCGGGAGAGGGGAAGAGGGTGTTGGCCGTCGCGGAACGAAAGGTACCCGTCTCGCTCAGGAAAATTAACGAGAAGGACTTGGGAAACCTGACTATCATAGGACTTATCGGACTTGACGACGCCCCAAGGGAAGATGCTAGAGAGACGGTTGGGTCACTGCGCTCGGCGGGCATAATAGTGAAAATGGTAACCGGCGACCTACCGTCAACAGCACACTCTATCGCGCGCGAGGTGGGGATAGCCGATCGCGATAGCCGTGTTATGACGGGCGAGAAAATCAGCGCCGCTATCAGCTCCGCGGCGACAGGTCAAATTAAAGACCCCCTTGAGGGTTATGATGTTTTTGCCCGCATGATGCCCGAGGCAAAATTAGCATTGGTCCGCTATTATCAAAAACTAGGCAAGCGTGTAGCGGTGACTGGTGACGGCGTTAATGATGCCGCCGCCCTCAAGGTGGCCGATATTGGCATTGCTCTTAGCGGTCAAGGCACGGATGTTGCCAAAGAAACTGCCGACCTAGTGCTTGTCGATAATAATTTTTCTACGCTGGTATCGGCGCTCAAGGAAGGAAGAATGGTATGGTCAAGCTTTCGCAAGGTAATTTTCTTTTTGGCGGCGACAAATTTGGCGGAACTTTTGATAATTCTTATTACATTGGCGCTGGGGTATAAAGTACCTTTTTCGCCACTCCAAATACTATGGCTAAATATCGTTGTTGATACAGTGGCGTGCCAGGCATTGGCTTACGAGCCGAGCCACTATAGTTTGGAGGAGCGTCATAGTCGCGAGCTTTTGCCGCGTTGGCTAGTTTGGCGGGTGGTTTGGGCCGCTCTTTGGCAAACCGTGTTGGTTTTGGGAATATATATCTGGAGCATGCAAAATATGGGCGCGGGATTGGCGCAAACAATTGCCTTTACGACGCTTGTTATAGTTCAGATATATAATTTGTTCAATGCCCGTTCCATGAGCCAGAGCGCTTTTCGCCGGCTGGGGGGAAACTATTGGTTGCTTGGCTCGGTCACGGTAGCGAGCGCGTTAACTCTAGCTTCTGTCTATTGGTCGCCTTTGGCCAGCTTATTGGAGCTTGATCGTCTCTCGGGAGGGACTATAGCAAGCATTGCCTTGATCGGTCTAAGTATGGTTGGGTTTATCGAAATTGACAAACTATGGTATATTAGGCGTATAAAAAGTAGCAGGGGGCTATATGACTAGCAAAGCGCTTAGTCGCGCGATGATTTCAAAATATACCTTACGAAGCGTGTTTGTTATTCTACTCGCTCTTTTATTGTGGTGGTATCTGCAACCGAGATTCGCTGGTGATTTAACGGTTGACAGTGTCGCTTTTTCATTTTTTGGCATTGGTGTTTACTGGTATGGGCTTATCATCGCGACGGCGATTCTTATCGGCTATGAATTAATCGTTCGTCCGGAGCTGGCTCGACGGCAAATCAATCAAGATAAGTTTTCAACCTTCGTCTTGATATTGGTCCTTGTGGCGCTGGCTGGCGCGCGGCTTGGTTTTGTGGCGCAAAATTTTGGCTATTACGGCAAGCATCCAGGCGAAATTGTCGCGCTTTGGTACGGCGGCTTGTCGATTCATGGCGCGATAGTATTTGGGGTCCTTTGGAGTTGGTATTACGCAAAAAAAATCAAACTTGCGCCGCTAGAAATACTCGATATTGTGGCGCCATCGGTTGTGTTTGGCTTGGCTATGGGACGGTTTGGGAACTTTTTTAACCAAGAGCTCATTGGCCATCCCACTAGTTTACCGTGGAAAATGTATGTTGCGCCCGATCTGCGTCCGACCGCTATTGCCGCCAGCGAGTTCTTCCACCCGGTATTCCTGTATGAGTCCATACTCGACATCATTGTGCTGGCGGCGCTTATAAGCATTGCCAGACGCAAGCCCAAATCGGGCTTCGTCTTTTTCGCGTTTCTCGGACTATATTCCATTGCCAGATTTATTGTGGAGTTCTACCGCTATAGCGATTATTTCGTTATTTGGCGCCTAACTCTCGCACAAGTAGTGAGTATTGTGTTGCTAACTGCTAGCATCACAGCCATTGCTCGTCTGCGCCAACAAGTACCCAGGCGCGTGAAATCGGTATTGGCGCATAAATTAAGCTAATTACGATATTATGGAAAAGAGTCGCCCCCGCGGGGGCGACTCTTGAAGCGTCGGGTTGCCGGTTGGCATCTATCTCTAGTCGTCTCAGAGAGAAATAGACGCAAACTAGTTGCTTTCAGCGAGGGATCCTATCGGGCCGTGGTGATGGGCTGGCGTGTGAACGCTAATGGGCGTTTTGCATCTTTGGTTAGGACAACCCACGGTTCGAACGTCTCCTTCTGATGGGACAGCGCGGTGGCATCCGCATTTCTCGCACCGCACATCACGCGTCCGCCTTTTTTTACTTTTAGACATCGCCCAACACTCCCTACGCAATGTTCTCCTAGTCGTACAAAGAGATATTATAATGGTAGCAGTATCCTCCCTTGCGGTCAATGCATCTCGCCTATATCGTCTATCTAAAACCGCACGTGCACCTCGCCCGCCTGCGACGCTATGCGTAGCATTACGGGCAGGTAGGTGTACGTATAACGGTTATACCGACATGATAACCCGATGGTGTAATGGAGGGTGAGTTGACAGGAATAGTTTTATATGGTAAGCTACAGGTTAATGGGCCCGTATTGGCTTCGACGGGAAGATTTGACAAAGTCCGCTGCGAGCCGAGCACGTCACGCCTATCTCGTTAATCTAGCGTGGCAAACACTAAGTGCCAAAAACTTAGTCAGCAAAGTGAAAACCGCTTTTGCGGGGCTAAACTTCGCGCCAGCTCTCGCCTAAACGCGTGAGCCGTTCCCATGCTTTTTGCCCGAGAGGGTATGAGGGACGTCATAATTCGGGCTCGGCTGGATGAGGTAGCTTTAGTATTCTGGCCTAGAAAAAACGAAAGCACCCTTACGCTCGTCGATTGCATCTTTGTTACTTTTCGGACAGGGGTTCAACTCCCCTCGGGTCCACCAATAAAAAATCATCACTATATGTGGTGGTTTTTTGATATTCTGAACTGGACAGAGGGATTGGCTTTGGGTACAATAGGAAGTCGTGCACGTTAATAATTTGGCAGCGCCCAAAAGGCGCTGGAAGGGAGGAGATGCCAAGTGCCTCAGCCGGAACTTGAAGTCGTAAGAACCATCTATTGTCGCATTGATGTAAATACTTCCATCGCGTTGATGGACGCTGTGGCGCAGGGCGGCTATGACCGAGTCGATTGTCGGATAGGTCGTACGCTCTTCCCACCGATTCCCGGGCATCGTCAGGGTCGGTACACCTACGAAGCACAGGTGCTGTTTTTCAGGAACGGAGCACCCAGTACGCAAGCCGTTCATCGTTGGATTGAGACACATAAGCTGCGTAGCGGCGAATGGCCCGATATCCTGGCCTATGCCATCAAGAGCCCAAGACATAGGTTGGCTACGCATATCATTGCCTTGGGTTCGACTTGGTACGATAAGGACAACGCGTGCGAACACGCTCTTTGTCTGCATAGTACCAAGGGTCACGACGGCATTATTAGGCGTTGTCTCGATCTTGCCGATACCAATATCGGCTGGACCGAGAACTGTGGTTTTCTCACCTACCGCGAACGACTCTGGAAGGGAGGGGCAACATAGATGGGAGAAGTGTTACTAACCGAAGAAGTCACCGTTCTCTTTAGGTTCTATGACACAGGTCCTCTCTGTAGAGTCATTACCGAGAGTCCATCAGACGCCTGCATCCGTTTAAGATTGATGCCTCACCTATTGCAAGAGGGAGAGGATGCTATAAACGGAGAAGAATGGCTTAAACGTGCCAGAAGACGTTTGGCAGAATTCCCGGGTTATCGGCTAGCAACTGCAATGCTGGGAAAGCGACTGATCACTTCCAACCTTCTCGATGAGCTGATTCCTGCTTGGAGGCAATACTGCCCGATATTTCCCTCCCCTGTTCGAGAGGGGAGCGATGGGGCTGGGACTGTCTTGTCGCTCCGACATCGTGAACAGTGGCAGGAGGTACATCGTATAGTGAACTGTCCGTATTGGGATACGGAGGAAAGGGCAGTGATGGCCATTCTGGTTTTGCCCGAAGATTAAGGTTGCTCAAATCATTCCGCCCCCGCGTAACCGCGGGGGCGTTCCGTATCCAAATACGAAACGATGCTATCGGCCTCTCCTAAGTTCGCGCTCCATATCCCGTTTTTTGATGAGTTCCCGTTTGTCGTGGGCTTGGCGGCCGCGGCCGAGCGCCAGCTCGACTTTAGCTTTGCCGCGACTAAAAAATATCTTCGTCGGAACTAATGTTTGGCGTTTTTCTTGAGTTTGACCGATGAGCTTAGTAATCTCACGACGGTGAACCAGTAGCTTGCGACTGCGTGTCGGGTTGTGAGTTTTTGAGTCAATATGAGCATTGACCAGCCAGAGCTCCGGCTGTTTTTCTTGATTGTATAATATGCGCCCGAAACTGCCGGCCAGTGAAACTTTACCGGCCCTTATGGCTTTTATTTCATCGCCCAACAGAACCAGCCCGGCTTCATAGTTATCACCGAGCTCATACTCAAAACGCGCTTTTTTATTCTGAATCGATTTCATAATTATAGTTTACCTAAGAATCGTCTGCCTGTTAAGCGCACGATGAATGTAGCGCCTAATCACACGAATCACCCTAATCAGATACGCGCCCGTCTGCATCAGCTTTGCTTGGGCAAATCCTCAAGCTATGCGGGCAGGAATTACACGCGAATGCAGGCAAACACGACTTACGCATTTACCCCACCCGTCCTCCCCTTGATTAAGGGGAGGCGTGCCTCGACCGACGTCGAGTCGGGCGGGCCTGGAGGGGTCTATCCGCCAATTACGTAAGTCGTTTTATTAGATAATGTATGCTATGATTTGATTGTGGTGATGGCGACGTGGCAGTGTGGTGGTCTCATGTCCGTTGGAAGGTGCTGTTCCTGGCATCTTCCAACGGCTTTTTTTGATTATTTCGATAAAGTTGCCTAATGAACATAATTCCTATATAAAAGAAAAGGAGGTACAAATTGATTATTGGGTTAACAGGAACGTTTGCCGCCGGCAAAGACACGGTCGCGGAGTATTTCGAGAAGAACAAGGGTTTTGAGCATTTCTCAACTGGCGCGGTGGCGGTAGAGATTGCGAAGAATCGCGGTATAGAGCCGACGCGCGATAACTTGCGTGAATTGGGCAACGCTCTACGCGATGAACACGGGCCGGAGTACTTATCGCGTCAGGTGATAGAGAAGAAGGCCAAAACGGACAAGGTGGTAGTAACGGGCTTACGCCAAACCGGTGAAGTGGAGTATCTCAAGTCACTAGGAAATTTTTTTCTAATTGCTGTTGACGCGCCTATTGAGTTACGCTTCAGACGTATGCAGTCGCGGCAAAGGGCTGGTGACCCGACGACCATTGAAGAGATGCGCGAGAAGGAGAAGAAAGAAATGAACTCAACGGATAACAACGCGCAAAATATTAAAGAATGTATGGATATGGCGAATTATTTCATAGTCAATGACGGCTCAATCGAAAAATTAAATCATAATGCCGAAAAAATCTACCAGCAAATCACCAGTGGCCAAAAACCATCGTCCCGACTGGGATAGCTATTTTATGGCTATCGCCCAGGTAGCGGCGACTCGCGCAACCTGCGACCGCAAGCATGTGGGCGCGGTCATTGTTCGAGATCGCGTCCTTCTGTCAACGGGCTACAACGGTTCCCCGCGCCATTTGCCGCATTGCGATGACGTTGGCCACGAGATGGTTGAAGGACATTGTATTCGCACGGTTCACGGCGAAGCCAACGCCATCGCCCAAGCCGCCAAAAACGGCACATCGGTTAACGGCGCCACTATCTACACTACCGCCTCTCCATGCTATGATTGCTTCAAACTCATTATCAATGCCGGCATAGTTCGTATAGTTTACGGAGAGTATTACGAAAGCCGCTACGGCGCGTCGTCAAAGGTGTTAAAGATGGCAAAAAAAGCCAAAGTGAAGATGGAGTACCTTGGCAATAATACCTAAATCCAAATTTTCAATAAGTAAATCGACTGGAGCAAATTGTTGAAAGTAAAGATATCTAGGGTTGACAAGGGTTTGCCGTTGCCGAAATACGAGACCGCTGGTGCAGCGGCTTTTGATTTCCTGGCTCGTGAAAAGGTGAAGATTCCGTCGCGCAGCATAGGTTTGGTGCCGGGTAATGTTGTCATTGAAACCCCAAGGGGCTATATGTTGGTGGTTGTGCCTCGTTCGAGCACCCCGCGTAAATATGGTCTGCTTATCCCGCATGGCATAGGCATTGTCGATAGCGACTATTGTGGTCCGGCAGACGAGATACTTATTCAAGTTTTTAATTTTACTGATAAGGTGGTAGTAGTGGAGCGTGGTGAGCGAATAGCTCAAGGGGTATTCGTCAAAATTGCCCGTGCCGCAATGACAGAATCAATCATTAATCGCCGCACGCGCGGCGGCTTTGGGAGCACCGATTAATGAGCAAAGGCCAACCATTCAAGAATTATCAAGAGGCAGTCCGTTTTATCGGACGCTTGCATCGCGCCAAACCGGGCGTATCCGTTCTTCGTTCCGACCGGATGTTTTACCTTATGGCGCAGATGGGCCAGCCCGAGAAGAAGCTTAGGGCCATACACGTTACCGGCACGTCCGGCAAGGGTTCGACAGCGGCTATCCTTTCGAGTATCTTGCGCGCCGCCGGCTACCGCGTGGGAACTCATATGTCGCCTCACTTGCAATCCGTTCGGGAGCGAACGCAAATCAACAGCCGCTACGTTACCAAGGCCCAGTACTTGGAAGCGGCCAATCGTGCCAAACGGGCGCATGACAAGACAATTGCTAAAGGTTCCTACGGTACGCCCGATTATTTTCAGTTTTTAACAGCCATTTCTCTCTACATCTTTGTCAAAAAAAAAGTTGAGGTGGCGGTTATAGAGGTTGGCGCGGGCGGCTACGGCGACTCGACCAATATCGTTAATCCGCTGGTATCGATTCTAACCAATGTCGGTATGGACCATATTGGTATGCTCGGCAATTCGCTTGAAGAAATCGCGTCGGTCAAAGCGGGTATCATCAAACCCAAAACCATCGTCGTAAGCGGCATAACCCAAACCAAGCCGGCGCAGGTTATTATTAAACGGGCCAAAGAGTTGAAGTGCGTTCTCATAACCGGAAAGACAGCTACCTATAAAGTCAAGAAAGTACTACCCAGCCATATAATTGCCGATATTAAAACGGTGCGATTCAAGGGGCTAAATTTGAAAATAGGTCTAACAGGCGCTTATCAGGTGAAAAATGCCGTTATGGCGGTGTTGGCCAGTAATGCTCTCGCCAAGCGATGCGGTTTTAAGAAAATAAATCACGCCGCGGTAACCAAGGGGCTCGAAACGGTAAATATTGCCGGGCGTTTTGAAATAGTTAAACAAAAGCCCATAGTGGTTCTGGACAGCGCCCACAACCCCGACAAAATGAAATCATTTGTGCGTCTCGTGCGAAAACTGTTCAAGAGTCAGAATGTTAATCTTGTGTTGGGTTTTAAGAAAGGAAAAGATTACGAAGATATGATGACAGTATTAAATTCCCTCAAGCCCAAGAAAGTGATGCTAACCGAATTTGCCAACAAATCGCTTAAACCACTCGACGCTACGGCAGCGCTGGGCGCGGCACGGATCCATTTTAAAAAACCGGCCATTTTAAGCATTAATTTTAATGCCCGCAAGGCCGTTAAAGAGATGATAGAGCGGGTTAAGGTGGAAGAAGTAATAATCGTAACCGGCTCCATGTACCTTGTGGGGGAAGTGAGGCATATATGGGAAAAGGTCGAATAGCGGCGAGCGACCCGAAAGTCGCGAGCTTGATTCGCGATGAAGTTAAACGCCAGCGTGAGGGGATAGAGCTTATCCCTTCGGAGAACTATGTGTCGGGCGCGGTGCTCGAAGCTATGGGTTCACTACTTACCAATAAATACTCCGAGGGCTATCCTCGTAAGCGCTATTACGGCGGCAACCGCGTGATCGATGAAGTTGAAGAATTGGCAATAGCACGAGCACGGAAACTTTTCAAAACAAACTACCATGTTAATGTACAGCCGTATTCCGGTAGTCCGGCCAATATGGCGGTCTTTTTTGGGCTACTGGAATTTGGCGATAAGATTATGGGCATGCGTTTGGACCAAGGCGGGCACCTGACGCATGGCTCGCCGGTCAGCTTCAGCGGCAAGGCGTACAAAGTTGTTAGCTACGGCGTGGACAAAAAAACGGAAAAGCTGGATTACGCCGAGATTTACCGTCTTGCCCGCAAAGAAAGACCCAAGCTTATAATTTGCGGAGCGACAGCTTATCCGAGAGTTATCGAATTTAAGAAATTTGCGGCTATCGCGAAAAGCGTCGGGGCGATATTGATGGCGGACATCTCGCATATCGCCGGTCTGGTTGCCGCCGGCATCCACCCAACCCCATTCGGATATGCTGACGTTGTGACGACCACTACCCACAAGACCTTAAGGGGCCCGAGATCGGCCGTGATATTTTGCAAGGAAAAGTACGCCCGTGATATAGATAAAGCCGTATTCCCCGGTTTGCAGGGCGGGCCGCACGATCACACAACCGCGGCCAAAGCCGTGGCGTTCACAGAGGCCATGAAGCCGTCTTTTAAGCGCTACGCCAAACTGATTGTGGAGAATTCACGAGCCCTGTCGAGTAGTTTATCTAAACTCGGTTATCGAATTGTATCTGGCGGGACAGATAACCACCTATTATTAGTTGACGTAACTCAAAAAAACCTGACGGGCAAAGAGGCGCAAAACAGATTAGATGAGGTGGGCATATCGGTTAATAAGAATACGATTCCCTACGACCCACTGCCGCCGTTTACCACTAGCGGCATCCGACTGGGCACACCCGCTATCAGTTCGCGCGGCATGAAGCCGAAGGATATGAAAATCGTTGCCGAATTAATCGATGAGTGTCTGCTGGGTAAAACGTTGGCGTCGCTTGTCTCGAAAAAAGTTATTAAATTCGCCAGCCAATTCCCGCTGCCGGGGGTAGATGTTTAGAGGTAGTTTATGAAACAATATCTCGATTTGCTCAAGAAGATTATGGACGAAGGTGTTGACCGAAGCGACCGCACGGGAGTTGGCACGCGCGGAATTTTCGGTCATCAGATGAGGTTTGATTTAAGCAAGGGCTTTCCGCTGGTTACGACCAAGAAGATACACCTTAAGTCAGTAATATATGAGCTCCTTTGGTTCCTGCGGGGAGATACTAACATTAAATATCTAAACGACCACGGCGTGACGATCTGGGATGAATGGGCTGATAAAAATGGCGATCTAGGGCCAATATACGGCCAGCAGTGGACGCGGTGGGAGGCCACCGATGGCACGAGGATCAATCAAATTCGAGAGGCCGTAGAGTTACTCAAAAACAGTCCCAACTCCCGACGCATCATTGTCAGCGCTTGGAATGTTGGCGATTTGCAGAGCATATTACGCAACAAAAAAGCCGCGCCGCCGGCCTGCAACACGGTATTTCAGCTTTATGTTGAAAACGGGCGCCTATCGTGCCAAAACTATATGCGTTCCAATGATGTGTTTCTGGGCGCTCCGTTCAATATTGCCCAGCATTCTCTCCTAACCATGATGATGGCGCAAGTTACAGGACTAAAGCCCGGTGAATACATTCACACCAACGGCGACGTGCACATCTATAAGAATCATTTCGAGCAGGTTAAAACACAGCTCTCGCGTAAACCATACCCGTCGCCGCAGATGACAATTAACCTCGAAGTAAAGGATATTTTCAAGTTTCGCTACGAGGATTTTGAGCTGGTTAATTATCAGTGCCACCCCGGCATCAAAGCGCCGATAGCGATCTAGCAATAGTTTATAAAGTTTATCAAGTTCTTAAAGTTCGTAAGGTTTGTCATTGCGAGGAATCTGCGACGCGGCAATCTGGGTGAATCGAGGGATTGCTTCGTCGCTCGCCGCCTCATAAGGGGCTACGAGCTTCTCGCAATGACACGTCTGGTCCTGAACCAACTTTATAAACTTTATAAACTTTATAACGATTCATGAAGCCGTTTACCATCAGCATAATTGCTTGTGTGGGGAAGAACAGGGCGATTGGCAAGGATAATAAATTGCTCTGGCAGCTGCCAGAGGACCTAAAACACTTTCGTACTATTACTACGGGACACCCCGTGATTATGGGGCAAAAGACCTTCGAATCTCTTGGGGGGAAACCGTTACCCAAGAGGATTAATATTGTTTTAACGCAAGATGTGAATTATCACGCTGATGGTATCGTCGTTGTCCATTCCATTAGCGACGCGATTACTGCCGCGCGAAAGGAGGGCGCGAATGAAATATTTTTCATCGGCGGCGGGCAGGTGTATGCCCAAGCCCTGCCGCTGGCGGATAAATTGTACCTGACAGTAGTGGACGACTCGCCCGCCGCCGACACATATTTCCCTGACTATTCAAGTTTTAAGAAAGTTATCACAATCGGCGAAGGGCAAAGAGGGAAACTAAAATATCAATTCCTGGAATTAACAAGATGAAAAAAGGTAAACTGGTTATTTTTGAGGGTGGCGAGGGTTCGGGGAAAAGCACGGTTATCAAAGAAATTGGTTTACGGCTCAAAAAGGACAGAGTCAAATATATTATTACTCGCGAGCCGGGTGGCAGTCGGGCGGCAGAGAAAGTTAGAAATATCATACTCAATCATAAATTATCGCCGATGTCGCAACTATTGGGTTTTTTATTGGCGCGATCGATTTGGGTTGATGAAGTGATCCGTCCGGCACTGAATAAAGGAATTATCGTATTGGCCGATCGCAGCTATCCGTCAACTTATGTTTATCAGGGTCTGGTTGGCGGCATTGATTTATCGAAAATCCACAAATGGCACGGAGAGATATTGAGCGGCATTGAAACATCAATGGTGGTGGTATTGGATGTTGACCACCGCAAGGGGTTGGAGAGGAGTATGAGCACCGGTGAAGTTAATGTTTTCGAAGCAAAGAGTTTGCGTTTCCATAAGAAAGTCAATCACGGTTATTTACAACTGGCGAAAATATATCGTTGGAAAGTAGTGGACGCCAATCAAGACGTCGAAAGAGTGGCAGAGAATTGCTGGCGGCTTGTTAAGGAAGCGCTTAGGCGGTAGAATTATAGATATGACAAATAAGACGGTTGATATTGCTCTGGCGCGCCATTCGCTTGCCCATGTTTTGGCGGCGGCAGTGGGTGAGATGTTCCCCGACGCGAAGTTTGGCATGGGGCCGGCTATTGATGATGGTTTTTTTTACGACTTCGACCTTAACCGCACTCTAACCCCGGAAGATTTACCGCTTATCGAAGAGAGGATGCGCGCGATAATCGCCAAAAACTTACTCTTCACTAAAACTTCAAAGCCGGTAGATGGACTAGTAGATAAAGCCAAAATAGATAAACAGCGCTATAAGATTGAGATACTGCGTGACTTGAGCGCGACCGGCGAGAGTGAGGCCACGGTTTATAGTACCGGCGAATTTAATGATATATGCAAGGGACCGCATGTTGATAGTACCGGCACGCTAAAAAACATCGCTTTCAAGCTCGACAAAATCGCCGGCTCGTACTGGAAGGGGAGTGAGAAGAACCCCATGCTCCAGCGCGTTTACGGCTTGGCCTTTTCATCCCCAAAAGAGCTCGACGGGTACATTCACAAGCGCGAAGAAGCGGAGAAGCGCGATCACCGGCGGCTGGGAGCGAAACTCGACTTATTCTCATTCCACGAAGAAGCGCCCGGTTTTCCTTTTTGGCACCCCAAGGGGATGGTACTTTGGAATAACCTCATAGATTGGTGGCACGAGGAACATCAGGTCGCGGGATATGAGGAAATTAAAACCCCCGTTATTATGGCGCGAGAGTTGTGGGAGAGATCCGGTCACTGGGATCATTATCGCGATAATATGTATTTCACCAAGATTGACGAGCGCGATTTTTCCGTTAAACCCATGAACTGCCCGGGCGCAATGATCCTCTATAGAGAAACGATTCATTCTTATCGCGATTTACCCATGAGGTGGGCGGAGATTGGTCAGGTACACCGGCACGAGCCCTCGGGCACGCTTCACGGCCTTCTGCGCGTCAGGGCCTTCCATCAGGACGATGCCCATATATTCTGCCTTAGCGACCAGATTGAGGAGGAAGTTGTCAAGGTTATTGGGTTAGCAGACAAGATGTATAACCGACTTGGGTTGAAATATCATCTCGAGCTCTCTACCCGTCCCAAAGAGGGCTCTATTGGCTCCGACGAAAATTGGCAAAAAGCCGAAGCGGCGCTCAAAGCGGCGCTTGAAAAACAAGGGTTAAAATATAAAATCAATGCCGGCGATGGCGCCTTTTATGGACCGAAAATTGACTTTCATATTGCCGATGCCATCGGCCGCACGTGGCAAGCTGGCACGGTCCAGCTCGACTTTGCCATGCCGGAACGTTTTAATTTGGAATATATCGCCGCCGACGGTGCTCGTCAGCGCCCGGTTATGCTCCACAGGGTGATTTTCGGTAGCATTGAGCGTTTTATCGGTATCCTCATAGAACACTTTGCCGGCGCGTTCCCACTGTGGCTCGCGCCGGAACAGGCGAGAATCCTTCCTATCTCCGACAAGGTAATGAAGTACGCTCGTGAAGTATTAGCGCAACTCAAGGAAAGTGGGGTTCGCGCGACACTCGACGACGCCAACGAGACACTAGGCAAGAAGATTCGCCTTGGCGAAGTCGAGAAAGTTCCCTTTCTTCTCATCGTCGGCGAAAAAGAGCAAGTCGCCCAAACACTCGCCGTCCGTGCCTATGGCGCGGGCGACAAAGGTACGCAGAAAGTGCCCGATTTTTTAAGCCACCTTAATACTCAATAATCACTCTTTTGATTGCTTCGTCCCCCCCGGTGGTTACGATGGCACCTGTGTTTGTTTGCATTCGCGTGAGATTCGCGTATCTTATTCGAGTGATTAGCGTGATGAATTTGCTTTCATTCGCGTGAAGCTTTAGCGGCGCTTTCGAGTGTATTCGGGTGCGAGACGCTTGTTGATTAGTTTCTCCAAGATGCTCCAGCGGCGTTTTTTTTCGGCGCGAGGCACATCGTCCTCTATTTTAGCGGCGGCGGTGCCCGAGCGAGGAGAGTATGTAGAGATATAGGCCTTGTCAAATTTACATAGGCGCGCGACCTTAACCGTATCGGTGAAATCTGTCGGGGTTTCGCCAGGAAAGCCAACTATGATGTCGGTTGACAAATATATATCTGGTACCGCGCGGCGAATACGCCCGACGAGCGTCAAATACTGCTTTTGGCTGTAACGGCGGTTCATGGCCGCTAACACGCGGTCACTGCCCGATTGTAGGGGCAAATTTAATTCCCGTCCGAACTTGGGCGACTTCTTCATCCAGCCGATTAAATCGCCCGACATATCCTGTGGGTTAGGGGAGAGAAAAGAGATTTTTTCGAGTTTAGGAATTTGTTCAAGGCGCCCTAGCAACTTAACAAACGGGGAGGGATTAGCCGATGTCCACAGCTTGCCATCGGGCGAGCGATGCTTGCGCAGGTCCCGTGGCATAAATTTTGATAGCCCGTAAGAATTGACGTTCTGTCCAAGGAGGATGATATGGGTTATTCCGCTCGCGGCTAATGCCTTGGCCTCTTTGACTATGCCAGCGGCGGGATATGAGAGTTCGCGTTTGCGAGTGTAGGGGACGGCGCAATAAGCGCAGTAGTTGTTGCAGCCACTAGTGATGGTTAGGTAGGCGCACCTTGCGTTGAATAGTTGATATTCTGATAATTCCTTGGGCGCGCAAACGGTTGTATTCGCGCGATGATGCCGGATGCCTATACTTTCGAGTATTTGTGCCGTATTTGTTTTGAGGTCAACGCTGTCGGAGATTAGTTCAACTTTCTTCGCCAAACGCCTTCGGTCGGCGGGCAATACGCAGGCGCCGACGATGACTTTCACCTTAGTATTAGCCATGCGCCAGTTCTTAATATGGCCGATGAGTCGATCGACGGCTCTTTGCCGTACCGAACATGCGAGAGCAATAATGACGTCGGCATCAGTTAAATTACCGCGAATGCCGCCTAACGCCTCCATACTGGACGCGATACGGGCGGCATCGTAATAGTTGAACTGGCAACCGAGGATGAATACATAGTATTTGAAAGAGGACTGGCCGCTAACCATGGTTATTTAGTTTCTTCGGGGGTCTTGGCTGGCTCTTCGCCCTCTTTAGATTTTACATCTTCCCCTTCAGTACCCTCTTCCGGAGCGCCGGCGACCTGCTCAACCGCTTCGGCTTCTTGCTCGGTGGTTGATTGCTCAAGCTCGGCTAGCTCTTCTTCGCTGCGCGGCGCTTCAACCAAAGCAATTACTTCATCTGGGTCGGTAGTGATTTTTATACCTTCGGGTAGCGTTAAGTCGCCAACTTTAATTTGGTTATCAAAAGTTTTTAACGCCGAAATATCAACTTCAATTTCGTGAACCAGCTTGTCAGGCAAACATTCGACGGTGACATCATCCCTTGGGTTAACCAGCGTGCCGTCTAACTGCTCTACCGCTTCCGAGGCGCCAACCAGTTTAAGGGGGATCTTGGTTTTAATCTCCTCATCCATTTTCACGCGATAAAAATCAACATGAACGGGCTGGCCGCTAACAGGGTCGTGATGTGGTTCGTGGGTTAATACATTAACCTTGTCAGCGCCGTCAATATCGAGTTCAACTAAAGACGAACTACCGGCTTTTTGATAGGCGGCAATAAAATCTTTAGCCACTATGCTTAAGTTCTGGCTTTTGGCTTTATGGCCATAAACCACAGCCGGCAATATGCCGACCTGGCGCAGTTTCTTAACTTTTTTACCAAGCACTGTTCGCGACTCGGCTTTTAGTTGAATTTTATTGCTCATAAAAAATGCATCTTTTCACAAGGC
>CAYHTS010000013.1:0-13714 GCA_964359635.1 uncultured Candidatus Saccharibacteria bacterium
CCGCTGATTATGGCACCATTCCTCTATGGAAATACACCTCGACAAGCGCCTACGACCGCGGTTACGGCATCTGGCAAAACAATGATAAGCCCGACTGGGATTATAACTTTAAGACATGGGGTTACACCCCCGAGACCGAGACCCCGGCAACTCCCGATAGCGGCACCCCGGCCACACAGGGGTCAATGGCCGCAACCGGCTCAAGTACTGCGAGCGGCATCGCGCCAAGCGCCAATGTTTCGTCCGCTATCGTCAAACCGGCAGATCTTAAGGCGGAGTATTCTACCGAGGCCGGAAAGGTCGGTGCTAAACTGACCTGGACCGCGTCTAAAACCACCGGTATTACCGGCTATTATATCTTCCGTTCGGAAGCTAAGGGCAAGAGTTACACGAAAGTCGGCGCCACCGATAAGAATACCGTCACTTACCTTGACCAAACAGTCGGCGCGTCAAAAACTTACTATTACATGGTGCGGGCGATAAAAAATACCGAGCAGTCCGCCAACTCCAATGAAGCGAGTGTGACCGTGTCGGCCGACGCGCCGCCGGCGCCGCCGGCGAATTTGGTGGTTACCGGCTACACGGACAAGACAGTCAACGTCGTCTGGGATAAGATTACCGATACTACTATTTCCAGTTTATATGTTAGTATCACCAGCGGAAATAATAATATTGGCGATGCGGCTCTCGAACCCACCGCCACCGCTTATACTTTCTCCGGATTAACCCCGGATACGGCGTACACCATTAAACTCGTTGCTAAAAACAACAAAGGCAAGATCTCGGCGACGGCCGAGGTGCCAGCTCAAACCGCTAAAGCCAGCACGGGCGTGCCTCTCTGGCGAGTAATACTCGGCATCGTTCTCATGGTCGGTGTACTAGTCGGCGGTACTTGGCTCATCGTCCGCAATCACAAGAAACCGAAGAAGCCAGCAATAACCTAATATTTTTCGAGGGACTCTCGGTTGGTGGAGCGACGAATACTATGTAACGCATTGCATCCATACGTCAGTCGGGTTATATTATGGCTGATTTATGTTAACTCGAGAAAGGATATTATGAAACGAATATTACTGGTATTAGTGGCCCTTACCGCTCTTGTCGCCCTCCCACTAGCGGCGCGGGCGGCAGAGTTCAACGCGCCCGAGAGCGGTTCGGTAGTTATCAGTCAAACCGCCAAAAACGTCTATACGGCAGGCAATACTATCTCCACCGAAGCCAAAATTGAGGGTGACTTGGTCGCCGCCGGCAATGCGATTAATATCGGTGAGGCCGTTGAGCATAGCATTTTCGCCATCGGACAAAGCATTGATGTCAAAGGTATGGTCGGTCAAAACACACGCGTTGCCGGCAACAGCATTAACATCGGCGGCCAAATTGGCGAGGATTTGCAAGCGGCCGGCAACAGCATAGTTCTAGCTAAAACCGCCACCGTTGGGGGTGACGCCATGCTGGCTGGTTCGGTTATGACCATTGACGGCACTATCAGCGGCTGGCTCAAAGGGGCTGGCGATACCGTTAATATAAACGGCGAAGTTAAAGGAGATGTTAAGCTTGACGCCAATAAAGTGATCATTGGCGATAAGGCAGTTATCGGTGGCAAACTTGCCTACAAATCGAATCAAAAAGCCCAAATTGCCGCCACGGCCAAAATTGCCGGTGGCGTCAGTTTTGAGCAAAGAACGAAATATGACAACACGTTCGTACGCCTCCTGATGACGGAGATCCTGACCCTGGCATTACTTGCCAAACTGGTCGGTGGCCTCCTCCTCCTGATCGTCCTTGTTTACCTTGTGCCCAAATTCTCGAAGCTCATAATTTCATCAGCCACTACCAAGCTCGGTAACGCGATGGGTATCGGACTGGTCGCGCTTATCGTTACTCCCATCGTTGCCGTCATACTTCTCGTCTCCACTATTGGTAGCTCCATCGCGCTAGTGCTGGGCACACTTTACGCTCTCCTCATCATACTTTCCGCCCATTACGGCACTCTGCTGATCGGACATGCTATCATTAAATTCTATAAAAAGAATGCTGATGTCCCGCTCGACTGGCGCGCCGCGGTCGTTGGGGTTGTGGCTTCCGCAATACTCGCTCTTGTCCCATTCGCTGGACCGCTCATTGTCTTTTTAGCCATGCTCGCCGCTCTCGGTTCGTTGGCTTCCATGCTGTTATCGACTGTCCGCAATAAATAGCTATATATGGGAAGGCCGCCCTCGATTCCAATGGAATCGGGGCGGCCTGCGTTATATGAGTTTCTGCCGGTGTCAACGCTTCGAATGCCGTAACCCTTGGATCTTGTCACGAATCGGCTGGTAGAACAACAACCACAGAAGAACAACTAGTCCGACCTTCACGATCAGTGTGAGTATTGTTGCAAAAGGAGCGTACGCCTGGAGCATAACCACCTCTCCTCTCGATTTCACAACGACACTATCACCAACCCCAATATAGCTTATCCTAAGCCGGACTGGCAAGAACATGTTATTATATGTTTTAGAGTACAATAAGTCAAGAGACAAGGGGCATTTTTGAGCAAATATCTTATTGGCATTGTCGCGCTATTGTTGGGATTGTTAATCTCCCCGCACTTAGCCCACGGCGCCGATGACGGCTGGCGTATTACCAACTTCGCGGCTGACATTCGCATCAGCCAAGATGCTATACTGTCCGTCACCGAAACAATCGATGTTGATTTTGGCAATCTATCGCGCCACGGCATCTACCGCGAAATCCCTTTGGCATACAAGGACAATCTTGGCCAGTCCTACCGCTTGCGTTTTAAGCTTATTAGCATTACCAGCACAAACGGTAACGCCATACCCTATGAGGACAGTGGCTGGAACACCCGTACTCTAAAAATCGGTGATCCCAACCGAACCGTCTCCGGCGCACAAAAATATATTATTAGGTACGAGATAGACCGCGGCATTAGATTCCTTGACACCGATGAGTTTTATTGGAATGCGACCGGCAACCTTTGGCCTGTGCCCATTAGCTTTGCCCAAGTCAATATTACTTATCCCTCCGGCGCGCGAAATCTTAAAACCCAGTGCTACACGGGACTGGCAGGTGAAAACGGCGCCGATTGCCTTCAAACAAATGAAGGTAATGCCGCGACTTTTATCGCTACCGATATTGGCGCCGGCGAAGGATTGACGGTTGTTGTTGGCGCACCCAAAAGCACACTCACCGCTCCAACAAGGTCGCAGTTACTGGCCAATACTCTCCGTGATAACCTCTCGTACCTTCTTATCCCTCTTACTCTTTTAGTGTTATTACTAATATGGTGGCGCAAGGGGCGCGACCCAGTGAATCATAAAACCATCGTGCCGGAATTCGCGCCGCCGGATAAGCTTTCGCCGTCGCTTATGGGCGTACTCAAGGACGAACGCGCCGATATGCTCGACATTAGTGTGGCCATTATTCATTTGGCATCAAGGGGATTTCTGAAAATCGAAGAGGTTGCCAAGAAAAAACTTATCGGCAAGAAGGTTGATTATCGGCTCGTAAAAAAGAGCGGTGATGCCAAAAAATTATCCGGCTTTGACCAAGAGCTATTTGAGAGCATTTTTGACTCCAGCGAAGAGAAGATGCTCAGTGACCTGAAAGATAAGTTCTACACCCACATAGCGTCACTCAAGAAAAAACTCTACGAGGAGGCGCTAGGTAAAAAATTTTTCGCCCAGAACCCGGGCACGGTGCGCGGCACATATCTGGCGCTGGGAATACTGGTGCCCGATGTTATTATCTTCCTTACCGCCTTCGTGAGCTCCGCCGTAGTGCCGGCGATTATAAGTTCGATAATTCTACTGCCGTTCGCGATTTGGTTCGGACTCAAGATGCCGCGCCGCAGCGCGGAGGGCGCCGAGGCGCTGCGGCGCGTCCGAGGTTTTCGTCTTTTCATATATACCGCCGAACGCTACCGCGAAAAGTTTAACGAGGATCACAATATATTTTCTCGCTACCTGCCTTATGCCATGGTTTTCGGCCTTACTGAAAAGTGGGCTAAGGCCTTTGAAGGGCTTAAGGTTACTCCGCCCGATTGGTACTCGGGGCACAGCGCTTTCAATGCCATTTACTTTTCCCATACGATCAATACAGTATCGAGCCAGATGAACTCCACGCTCGCCGCCTCGCCGTCGTCAAGCGGCTCCTCCGGCTTTGGCGGCGGCTCCTCCGGTGGCGGCTTTGGCGGCGGAGGCGGCGGCAGCTGGTAATATAATAGATTTAAGAATTAATAATCGAGAAATATTTCTCTCTATATAAGGAAGTTTTGTGTCATTGCGAGCCCCGACCCTGGGGTCGAGGGCGCGGCAATCTGACCGTCAGCGGTCATCTTGAGCGAGTCCCCCAGTAGGGGGACGAGTCGAAAGATCTCTTGTTGACAAATGTATCGTTTTATGGTATCGTCATATGTAACTCGCACCTGTACAATACAAGAAAGGGAGTGGTTGGCATCGCCAACAGCTATCCTGTTCAACCAGAAGTCAAGAGGCCTGACTTTGTCGGGCTGTGCAAGGGTGCCGCCGAGTGCCAGAAAGAAAACGAGGGGCACCAAGCGTATAGTCCGCTTCATGTCTTGATTCTGGTGGCTAAATACCAGGAAGCACGAGCCCGCCTTGGGGCTAGCTCTTGCCGCAATCGGCGAAGAACGCGCCGAGAGACACGATCAATAAACAACGATCAGTATAATGCTGATTTGGCTGAAGTCGAAGGCATCGAGGAACAACTTCGGGCAATTGGCATCAATCCTCAACTCGCCGCTTCAGAGAGTTATCAGCGCCAGCTTGCAAGACAAGTAGCCACCGGACAATACTCCCTCCCCCTCACCCCATAGCCCCGCGCTTTCTCATTCTCGTCCTCGAGAAAGAGAACTTCCTCTGCGGGGCTTCTTCATAACAAAATCTCCCCACAACCTCACCTGAACCAAAAGTACACCTACGAGGTGTACTTTTGGTTCAGGTGAAATACCGAGGGACAAATAAACCGGAGCCTGGTTTTAGGTTGCTTGCAGGTTCACGATTTGGTACTGTTAAGCTTAAGATTTTATAATTTCCAAAATATATTGTACATATATTATTTTGACTTTTACTATTAAATATTTGATTATTGATATTCTGTTACGAAATAAAATTACGCATCCTTAATTTTGATTTTTAATTTATTTCTGTGTGCCTGTAGCTCAGTGGATAGAGCGCCAGATTGCGGATCTGGAGGTCGGAGGTTCAAATCCTCCCAGGCACGCCATGGACATTAAATCAAGGAGGGGAAATGGAGGGAGTGACGCCGGGAAGTGATAAGAAAGCGGTTTGGCCGTGGGTAGAGCTGGTAATACTAATAATCGCATTGGCGACTGTCGCCGCGTGGTATTATTTCGGCAATTCAATATCCTCCACGCCAAGCCAATCAATCTCAACTCCGGCCAGCACCGGCACATGGAAGGAGGGCGGCGGGGCTGTCAGCGGCAAGTATGCCGATGCCGACGTGGTTGATCTTGGCAATGGCAAATTTAGAATGTATTACTCGGTTGAGCCGGAGGTCGCCGGCAATAAATTGGAAATATATTCAGCGACATCGAGCGACGGGAAGACATGGCAACAAGAGAACGGCACTCGTAAAACAATGGCGACTTTTCCCGACGCTATAAAATTGCCTGACGGGCGATTCAGAATATACTATCAAAATGCCGGCGTTATAAAAAGCGCCACCTCAACCGATGGTCTAACTTTTACCGATGAGCCGGGTACGCGCATCGCCAAAGACGAAACCGGCTTCAACCTGGAAAGCGTCGGCGCCCAAACCACCACTCAACTCGATGACGGCACCTTCGTCATGGCCTATCGCGGCACCATCAATATCCCCTATCAGGGCAAGGATAAAGTTCCTAACCAGAATACGCAATTGTATTTTTACGCTACTTCCACTGACGGGCTGACATTCACCAAAAAGGGGTTGGCGCTTGATAGCCGCAATGACACGCTCAATGGATTAACCGACGGTGGCGAGTGGTTTAAGTGGAGTCCCTCGAGTGACTCGGAACAAGTTGATTTACGGCTGTATTTCTGGACCTATGCCGGCGTCTACCACGTCAATTACAAAAGTGGTAAATTCACAACCGACCCAACCTTCGACTTTATGAACCAAAAAACTGATGCTCTGAACAAGTTCCCCCAGAACCCACCGGGCGACCCGACTCTCGCCAAAATCGGCGAGCAGTGGTTCATGTATTACGGCCAGCACACCAAGGGAATCTACTACGCCACTTATAGTAACTAACGAGGTAAACCCCATTCAACTCTTTTCTGTCTGACTTTTCGTGTGACGATTTAGCCCTCCTTGACTCGCATAAGGCGAGGCAGGCGAATTTTCGCGCGATTTCTGGTGCAAGATATTGCTCTCTACTGGTTAAATTGCTACCATCAAGGCAATGAGAACAAATCCTCTTGAAGGCAAAAGAGTAGTTATTGACGGGCGCTATTTGGCGGCCCACCGCTCTGGGCTGGCACGTTACACTAAAGAGCTGGTGAAACATATCATCGCCCTCAAACTTGGCATTGACTTAAAACTCATCGTCCGCAACGACGAACCCTTCGACGCGGACCTAAAAAAAACTATTGATGGCGCTAAAGGTGAAAAAATTGAAGTCATTGGCACTAACGCCGCGCATTATTCCCCCAAAGAACAAACGGAACTCTACAAGCTCATTAACCTACTCAAACCGGATCTCGTTCATTTTACGAGCTTCAATCATCCTGTCCGCTATTCCAAGCCCTTTGTTATTACCATTCATGACTTGACGCTTCACGAATACCCCAACCGCGCCAGCCGATTGAAGCAATGGGTTTACCGCTTTATCATGCGCCATGCCGCCGCCCACTCGCGGCTCATCCTGACCGTCTCCCAACACGTCAAGCGCGACATAATTAAAAATTACGCCGTCGCGCCAAGCAAAGTTGTTGTGACTTATAACGGCATAGACCTTGAACATTTTCGGCCAATTTCCAATTCCAAACGCCTTAAGGACGTGACAAAAAAATACAATATTACCAAACCCTTCATCCTGTACGTCGGTCAGTGGATGGAGCACAAAAATCTTTTTCGCTTGGTCGAGGCCTATCTAAAAGTAAATGCCGACCCCAAATACACGGGACGATTCCAGCTGGTACTCGCGGGACAGGCGCGCAATTACGCCGAATACCGCGATAAAATTTCGCGCGTCAAAGCCGCACACGACATCATACTGCCCGGTTTCATTGCCGACGACGACCTGCCGGCGCTCTACAACGCGGCGCAACTTTTTGCTTTTCCGTCGCTCGCCGAGGGCTTTGGTATCCCCCCGCTTGAAGCTATGGCCTGCGGTACACCGGTAGTTGCCAGCCGATCGTCAAGTTTGCCAGAGGTCTTGGGTACCGCCGCGCTCTATTTTGACCCGCTGGATACCGATTCGATTGCCCGAACTATCACTAGAGGACTTTCTGATGCTAGTTTAAGAGAAAGATTGTCTAAAATTGGCCGCCAGCAGGCGGCCCAATACTCGTGGCACGCAACGGCCCGAAAGACAGTAGATAGCTACGGGAAAGCACTGTAATCAGTATCTAAGAGCAAGAAATTACATGAATCAAAAAACTATTATTAAACTGTTCTCGTGTCATTCCCGTGGAAACGGGAATCCAGGCCTGGACCCCGCATCTTGTGTGCGGGGTGACAATTACCGGTTTGAGTTATTTGATTCGGGTAAATTAAGAACCTATGATGCTAAAGAGATTCCGACAGCAAACGGAAAGCCGCCAGCTCGAAGCTCGAGCTGGCGGCGGATGTGCGTGGTTAGGAAAGAGCATTAGTCGGCTCTTTCTGTTTTCTTGAGATCGGATGACCAGTACTCTAGGTCACCCTCCCCCACGACAATGATGCAGATGTAAGTCGGCGGTTCAACCGTCCGCCGACCGTCATCGTCAACAGGGAAGAGTTTGTAGCGCCCTTCCCCACTACCGTAGAGGGCGATTTGGCCGGTTTGGACACCGAGCGAGCTCGGCTCGGCGTCCGGCTTGACGACCGAAAAGCGACCGACGATGCCGAGTTGGAGTGGCAGCTCTGTCTCCGGCACCTCGATGAAGTATTGCTGGCCGGTGAGCAGAATCTCTGCTCCCTCCAGCACTACCTCGCCGTTGTCGTTGACCACGAGTTGGCCCGAAGGGTGCCAGACCAGGGCTGTCTTCGGCCTTAACCCCTCAAGCATACTTGCATCGGGTGCGGCTTCGGCGAGCGGCACGGATGCAACGGCGGTCGGGTCGGCTGATTCGAACTCCGCGGCCTGTGCCACGGCACCTGCGGTATCCCTCCCAGTACTGAAGCAGTACGCCCCCCACACCGCGTATGTGATGACGGCCATGATGCAGGCGAAAAGCAGCATCTCCTTGGGTGTCGTCCTTGACCTTGTCCGGCTCTCGGCTGACCCAGCGGCTGCCATTAACCTCAACTCCCAGTTGTCAAATAACTGCCTCCGACCAACGCCGGATTGCACTACCATACCATATTATACCCCAAAAGTCAAGCCCAGCACCACTTTCTGGCGTACGCAAAGTGGTGCTGGGCGCCGACCCCATGATTGCGCTCCCGTTCAGATGAGAACGAAGTTCTAAATTGAACGGGAAACAACTTTACGGGGCCAAACCTCGCCCACCTAGTTCTCGACTCATCGGATTCGTTCGAACAGTAAGATATTACTCTTCGAACGAGCCCCAGTGAGGTGAGCCGAGAAGTACCATTGGGAAGTTCTCGACAAGCTCGAACGATATTATGCAAAAGTCGTGATATAATAACTATAAATGCGAAAACTTCTTTCCTGTTGCGTAATTGGACCTTTTGTTATAGCGCTGGCACTGGCTATGGGTCTTTTCGCGTTAAAATTCACCGTCCTAAGTTCTAACTTTCACAAGAATAACCTTCGAAAAACCAACTTCTACGAGCAGTCGTTGCAAAAATTCCCCACTTTCATCGCCCAAGTTTTGAGCCAAAGCAACCAGCCATCCGGTGGCGAAGACAATAAAAAAGCCGAGGAGAGCGCCCAATCGGCCCTACTGTTGACAACTTTCGCCAAAGCCATTGGGAGCTCCATCACTCCCGCTTGGCTTCAGACGCAAACCGAAGCAGTGATTGACGGCGTTTTCGGCTATATGCGCGGCAATAACAATGCCCTCAACATCGTTATCCCCATGGCTCCCATTAAATCCGCTCTTGGCGGTAGTTTGAGCGCAACTCTCAAGGACCAGTTCGACAAATTACCTACTTGCACCGCCGCTCAACTGAAACAGGGCCCCCAATCGGCCGATGCTCAATGCAAGCCGGCCGGCTTCAAGGCCTCTGATTTCGACAAAGCGTTGAGCGACCCCAAGAGTAATCCCTTCTCTAACATCCCCGACCAGTACGACCTCGGTAAGAATCTAACCCGAAACAGTGATGGGATCAATACTCTGCGAACCCTCTTCCGAGTTACGAATGCTCTATTCTGGCTCTCGATTATTATCACATTACTGACCGCCGGCATTGCTTTTCTTATCCACCGAAACAATATCGGCTCGGCTCTGCGCATGGTCGGCATACCTTCTATAGTTCTCGGCGCTATCAACCTCGTCACAACTCTTTTGAGTTACCTCTCAACGGGTCTTATTACTAAACAAATCAATACCAACAGTGGCTTCGGTGGCGAATTTCTCACTCTTGCATCCGATGTCATTACCAATAATGTTAAGGCGATACTCAATTATTCTCTCATTATCAGTATCATAGTTCTCGCCCTCGGGATTGCGATGGTCATCGTGGCCTCAAAAATCTCCCGCCACGCCGCCGGACAAACCGAAAACAAAACTCCTCCGCCCCCCTCCGGGCGTAGCCCTACGGGCGGAGCCCAACCCACCAAACCCTAATTCGCCCTCCGTAGCTTTATTTTTCAACCTAATAATTGTATAATTAAGGCGGGTTTAGGTTTGGCGCATACGGTGGGATGGCAGAGCGGACGATTGCACCGGTCTTGAAAACCGGAGTTGTCGCAAGGCAACCAGAGGTTCGAATCCTCTTCCCACCGCCAACCAACGCAAAGCCGAAGTTTACCCTAATAAGACCCGTGGTGAGCCCCAGTGGGGTCGAACCAGAACCGTCCCCTAATACTAATATCTAATATCTTCACCCAATAGAATAAGCAATGGATTCTTATCAAAAACTTTTTATATAAACCTCGTGTTTGCCATGTTAATTATTTTGCTTCGGTACATTACTACAAAAAGGCAATTTTATATCTATTGAGCCATTTAATAAACATGCTTTATTTTCACGCCATTTTTTTCGGCGATAATCTGTGTTGGTATAGAATGTTGCTCGCCAAATGGATCTTCGTAAATATCGCCACCGCCAGATCTCTCAACAGTAAACTCGTGCTCATTAAGTTCCGCCTCACTCGCTAGAGGATATATAGGGTATTCACATAATATCTCTTGGTCGGGGGGACTTAAATCAAGGATACTTAAACCGCCTTTATTATACGACAAAACTGAACTAATCAGCTAAGTTCTTTTTCCGGTTGAATCATAAACTAATCTTTCATAAACAGAAAGTTCCAGGTATTCCTTGACGCATTCTTCATCTCCGCCAATGATTGCTGAATAAAGCAACCTGATAGTGTCTATGTCATTCCTTAATACAATTTCGGGGTTTCCCTTAAGCGGTTCTATAAAATATACATTTTCCGATGCCAAGTACGTGATTTTTATCGTCATTCTGTCAAGAAATTTTTGCGGTATTTTTTTCCACTGATCACGCGTTTCGGCAACTGCTTTTTTTGCATCCTTCAAATTCTTTATGTCATCGTTACTAACTGAACTTCCGTTTTTATACATTTTTTTAAAATGCTTATTTCGCCCTACAGCATTCGCAGTTTCGAGCCCAAACCAATGAGATTGACCATGACCTCGAAGATCATTTATCTCTTTTAATTTTCTATCTAGAGCATAAACCCATAATAGAACTAATAACACCACCGCAGATAATAATATCCACATATTATTCCTTTCTTATCTTATGTTCTATTTATTCTATCATACACCTGAAACAATAAAATGAAATTATGCATTCATATTTCCCCGCAAAAATACTACGGGCAATAATTCCTTCCCCCCCAACCCCCTTCCTTTTTGCCCGCCCGAGCGATTGGATTTCAGAATTCAGCGTCCGGGTTTTTCGTCAAAATAAGTTCGGATTTTAACCAAAAGGTACCGCCAAGTATAACAAATATATTTATAATGTTTTACGATCGTGAGGATGGTGGTAAGCAATTGGGACGATTTTTAAGCTCTCAAAGAGTTGGGGTTGATATAATTTTGGGGTTGCCGCGCGGCGGCGTGGTCACCGCCGCCGCGCTGGCCAAGATTCTCCAAAAACCGCTGGGGGTTTTGGCGGTGCGCAAGTTAGGACTTCCTGGTCACAGTGAGTTTGCCGTCGGCGCCATAGCCGAGGGCGGGGTGGAAATTTATAGCGCTGAAACGCTGGCAACGCTCGGGATGGACAAAAAAGACCTTGCCGGGGTCTTGAAAATCGAAAAGGCGCGTCTAAAAAACTACATCAAGCAATTCCGCAGGGGTAAACTTGATATCAATAATAAAATCGTGATGCTGGCCGATGACGGCATCGCCACCGGCCTAACAACCAAGGCGGCGATTTTAGCCTGCCGCAAGTTTGGCGCCAAAAAGACCATTGTCGCCGCACCGGTGGCTTCCGCTTCCGCCGCCCACGATATCGGTTGGCTCGCCGATAAAACATATTTTCTTATAACCGACCCGCTCTTTGCCGCCGTCGGCCAGTATTACCAGCAATTTAATCAAGTCAGCGACAAAGAAGTTCAAGGGCTTCTTATATAATATATATTGAATCATGATAAATTTCTGATACGATAAAATCACTATGACTACCAAGGAAATAATTAAAGAAAAAGTTGAAGCGATGCCGGAGAAACAAGCAAAAATTATTGCTCAATTTTTGCTTTGGCTCGAAGGAGAGAAACTAACCAAAGCTGAACTAAAAAAGGTTGAACAGGGCAAGACCGAAATTGCTCGCGGCGAATACTTCGAGTGGAGGGATGTTGCCAAAGCCAAAGTTTAACGTTGTTCTTTCTAAGTCAGCGGCTAAATATTTGCAAAAACTGAATCAGAAAACGGTGACGCGGATTCACTGTTGTTTTATGAATTTAGAGAAAAATCCTCTCGCTTCTGGCGACATTAAGCCAATTACGGGAAAAGATAGTTATTATCGCTACCGAGTAGGTGACTTGCGAGTTATTTACTTTTGTAATTTCTCCAAGGGAAGGGTTGAAGTTACGGCAATTCTCCCCCGAGGACAGGCGTATAAATAATGGCTCGAAAAATTTACAATAAGCTCGTCAGGGACAAAATACCGGAGATTGTCAAAAGCAAAACAGAAAGAAGAAACTGTATCTCGAGTACGTCGACGAACAAACGAAACAATAGGCACACAAGGAGTATTATGGACCCGCAGGAGAACAAAAAGCGACCACCAGACGACTACGATACTCACGAAGAGTCCGAAAAGGTAAATCCTGGAATTGACCCTGATGCCACAAAAAACGAAGGTATCAGCGAACAAGACGACAAGCAGTGGCGCTCCAAACAGGAAAAGAAATAGCGCACTTGCGCTCCGCCGGCAAAAGCTTGTACTATTGGGTTAGGTATCGAGGAGAAGTTGCAACTTGACAATCCGACAAAGGAGAAACGGTGATGGCAGGAATACAGACGCCCGCAAATGATGTATTGAAAACTGACGTTGCTGACGCTGCCCAGCTCCTCATTGCCACTATATGTACTCACCGTGGCACAAATGGAGTTACAGATTTCTGCACTCTTTCCGACGAGGTAGCCAAGAACCTCTTCATACTGCTCGAAGTCGCCGGCTTCGAGGTGGATGAAGTCATAAGTGGACGGGTTGGCCGTATCGGCGGCGATGACGTTAACAAGCTCTGCCCCTACAAGGTTGTGAGTAATGGGCGCGACCATGTTTTCGTCACCGGTTGGCTGGACGCTATGGTGCGGCTAGTGGCGTCAGGATGCGCCAACCTGCCAATGAGCGAAGAAGCCCACGAGATACTCGTCGCAAAGGTTCATGACGAAATCGCACGCAGCCAGCCACTTAAGCCGATTCGCTTAACCCTCACAGGCCAGGAGCTCGTCGAAAACCCTCCACAGCCCCAAAACGGCAACTATCTCGTTGACCACACACGAGACGAAACCCCACTTCTAGCGCCGAACGATGGCGGAGTATTGCCGGTAGGCGTGCACCGCCGCTGCAGAGGCCGCATCTACCGACATTGTGGATCCGAGCTGTCTGATGCTCTCGTCTGTAGCACATGCCACCTGCGAGTTGAATTCCCCCGCGAGACCGCCACTTTCGGCAGACTGCGCGCTAATCTCAACGTTTCGCGCCGTTTCGAGGCACTATGTCATCACCACCACTAGCGGCACCAGCCCCCGTCCCTACCGAGCGGACAAGAACCCTTCTTGTCCGCTCGCTGCATATCAGAGTAGAATTCGCAGAATATTTCCTGTACCATATAGGTGGGCTGGAATACTAATACACCTGAATCAAATAACTCAACAGGCACAAATATATTATATTGTGTCATTGCGAGCCCCAGTGGGGCGAAGCAATCTCA
>CAYHTS010000014.1:0-13607 GCA_964359635.1 uncultured Candidatus Saccharibacteria bacterium
TAAACCGCAGGTTAGAGAGTTGGCAAAGAAGTTTCATCTGCCCACCGCCGACAAAAAAGATAGCCAGGGTATCTGTTTTATCGGGCCGATAAATGTCAAAGAATATCTAAAAACCGTGTTACCCATCAAACATGGAAGTATTATTAATACAAAAAACGAATTGGTGGGTGAGCACGATGGCGTTTGGTTTTACACCGAAGGCCAGCGCGCGGGCATTGGCGCAACCGGTGGCGGTGTGCCATATTATGTTGTGAGGAAGGATACAATAAAAAATATTCTGAAGGTCGCGCCTCGGCGTCATGAGAAATTATTTGCCCGAGGTCTCGAGGCCGATAATTTGAATTGGTTAGTGGACAGTGTGCCCAAGTCGTTTCGCGCCGCCGCGCGCATACGTTATCGTCATCCTACTGTACCATCGAGCATCAACATTGTTCGTGGTCGGGCAAGGGTCATCTTCGACAAACCGCAACGAGCGGTAACCCCCGGCCAGTCCGTCGTATTTTACCAAAAGGATATGATACTAGGTGGTGGAGTCATCACACAAGATGTGCTATAGTGGTCGTATGAGCATTAGAAACAATCGACATCGCGCTCGAAACGGCGCGATTTTATCACTCATCGGCGCTTTTGTATTTTCTGTCGGTTATCTATTTGGCCATGCTAATCTGCGTCTAGAAAAAAATTATATTCCTCGTATAGTCAATCGAGATCTTGGCCGTCCGGAAAACGCGGATTTTGGTTTATTCTGGGATGTCTATAACCGCATACAATCAGAAAGTTTGCGCACGATTGACGCAAAAACGACACTATATGGGGCTATTGCTGGCGCGGTGGACTCGCTGGAAGACCCTTACAGCACATTTCTAACGCCCGAGGAAACAAAATTATTTCTAGCCGACCTTTCGGGTAAGGTTGAAGGTATCGGCGCGGAAATTGGCAAACGCAACGGCGTACCGGTAATTATCACCCCCATAGAGGGTTCGCCGGCGGCCAAGTCGGGTCTTAAAAAGGGAGACAAAATCCTCTATATTGATGGCGACGCAACAGATAAGATGTCCCTTGATGAAGCGGTATACAAAATTCGCGGCGAAAAGGGAAGCCAAGTAAAATTGACAATATTGCGTGACAATGAAGACAAAACGAGAGAAATAGTTGTTACGCGAGACGAGGTAACGGTGCAAGACGCGCAGTGGGGAGTTGAGAAGGGTGTCATGGTTGTTCGTATCCGCCAATTCGGCGATACGATAGAAAGCGACCTAGCGCAAGCGAAGGAACAAATGGCAGCGAAACAAGCAACTAGGATAATTATTGATTTACGCGATAACCCGGGTGGCCTTTTGGACAAGGCGGTAGCGGCGTTAAGTGATTTCTTGCCACAAGGAAAAATTGCGGTTAAGCAGGTAGGCCGAGCCGGTGCAACCGAGGAACTTAAGACCTCCGGTGAGCCGATATTGCAGGATAATAAAACCGTTGTTCTAGTGAATGACGGTTCGGCTTCGGCCAGCGAGATTTTTGCCGGCGCTTTTCAGGACCACGCGAGAGGAACTGTCATTGGGACCAAGACCTTCGGTAAGGGCACGGTTCAGGTACTTGAGGATTTGCCGGGCGGGTCATCGCTCAAGCTGACAGTGGCTAAGTGGCTAACTCCTAATGGGCGGGAGATTGACAAGACGGGTGTTGCTCCCGATATCACGGTCGATTTAACCGAAGAAGATTATAATGCTGGCCGAGACCCCCAACTTGACCGCGCGTTCTTAGAAATTAATCGATAATTTGATATACTTGAGCGGGAGTCAAAGCTATTCCTTTTCGGAGGTAAGCGTGGGTGATGATAATCAAAATTCTAGTGGAGTATTGGATACTGCCATGCCGAACGACTATACGCCGTCGGAGGTCAATAGGCCATCGGATAACCGCGCGCCTATCGAAGGTCTTTCTTCTGCAGTAACTTCTGAAACGCCGCCAGCAAACCAGCCCATGCCCGATGCACCAAATGGAGCAAGTGGCATGCAGGGGGCGCAGCCACCCGACAGTAGCGCGTCTGCCATATCCAGTAACGGCATTACCAAACCCACTAGTCCAGTGACCGAGGACCAAACCCCCGGCGATGGCCGCCAGAGCGACGCGTTTCTTGACCAACTGTTATCTAGCTATGACGGCAAGGCAAATGTTCCCAATGCCAGTCAGGTTGATGAGCCGGTAGCGCCGCCGTCGGAAGTCAGCCGAGATAACGTGCTACCTGAGATAGGGGAGAATGTAGGCGCGCCACCAACCCTGCCGCCACCAGCCGAAACACCCGTTCCTCCCCCGTCACCTCATGTAGCAGAGGCGCATTTTCCGACGGAAAAAGAAGCGGTTGGTTTTCAGGATCAGCCAAATACGGCTGTAGCCGACACCACGCCGGCTTCCGACTCCGCTACCGTCGCCCCCAAACAGAAAAACTTAGTTGGACTCTTTATTATCCTGGCGCTTTTGGTAGGTGGAGTGATAATTCTCTATATGCAGGTATTTAACAAACCCAATGACCTGGCATCATCGCCGCTTTCGGGAAGCGACTCTGACGCGGTGCTGACGACTCAGGGTACAACCATACCCCCAACCGCGTCATCGACCAGTAATGATTTGACTAGACAAACGGATCTAACCAATATCCAGAAAGCGCTGGAGCAATATTTTGCCGCCAACCAAAAATATCCCATTAGCCCGACTGCCGTTTCCACTGCCGATACCAGTTCTACCCTAAGCGTTTTAGTGCCTCAATATTTATCAAAACTGTCGACAGATCCGGTCGGTGGGACTAGGAATTACACTTATATTAGTGTTGATGGCGGCACCTATGAGCTTAAGGGTGTGTTTGACGTTGCCCCCACCGATGTTAGCAACGTTCAGGCGGTTAGTGGCGGCTTTGAGATAACCCTGTCCCCGGGCTTGACGCTCACCACAACCACGGTGGGTGATACGGTCGAGGCATCCCCTTCTACGACAGCTACTCCGTAACTTATTAGGTAAAATAAATCAATCGAGGAGATAATATGATATTTTGGATACCACTTGCTATAATAGTCATCATCCTGCTCTGGCTGGTTTTTACGTACAACGGTCTGATATCGCTTCGTAACCGAACCAAGGAGGCGTGGAGCGATATCGATGTTCAGTTGAAACGCCGCTACGACCTTATCCCTAATTTAGTCAAAACTGTTAAGGCCTATGCCAAGCACGAAAGTAGCGTCTTTGAAAAAGTAACCAAGGCGCGGACAGAAGCAATGGGTGCCAAGGGCGCTAAGGAACAAGGCAAAGCCGAGAACATGCTGACCGATGCCTTAAAGTCTGTCTTTGCAGTGGCGGAGAATTATCCCCAGTTGCGTGCTTCGGAGAACTTCTCAAAACTACAAGACGAGCTGACCGACACGGAGGATAAAATCGAAGCCGCGCGACGCTTCTACAACGGCAATGTTCGCGATTTCAATACGAAGACCCAAGTTTTTCCGACCAATATGTTCGCCAAAAATTTGGGTTTTGATGACTTCCAGCTCTTTGGCATGGAAGCGTCTCAAAAGGAAGCCGCCAAGGAAGCGCCAAAAGTTGATTTATAGTATAATAATACTAAGTTAATAATATCAGGAGGTAAAAAATGGCAGATCCCAAAGACGTTGAGCAGAATAAGGCACTGGCCGCTATTGGTTATCTAGGCATCTTATTTTTGGTGCCCATGTTAGCGGCGCCCAAGAGCCCGTTTGCCCAGTTTCACGCTAAGCAAGGTATGGTGCTGTTTATCGCGGCGATCATTATGAGTGTTATACTGGCCATTCCGTTTATCGGCTGGGTAGTGGGTGGTATCGGCGAGGTCTTTATTCTTATCCTAATGATTATGGGAATCCTCAACGCCGTCAATGGCCAAGAAAAACCCCTGCCGGTAATCGGCAAATTCGCGGGGCAAATGGGTGGTGGCGCTCCCAAGTAACATAATATCGTGTAATTAATACGAGAGATCTTGCCATGCGCGGACCAACGCTCGGCACTAAATTTTTGGCGGCAGTTAGTTATTTGAGCATACTCTTTGTTGTGCCCCTGGCGCTTGTTGAGGAGGATGATACCTTCACCGCCTTTCACGTCCGTCACGGGTTTATGCTGTTTATCGTAACAATATTGGCGAATGTGTTATTTGTGTTTCTGGACATAATAACTTACGGTTATACATCTCTCTACCTGGGACGATTATTCAACATTGTGGTATTGGTCGCGAGTGTTTATGGCATCGTTTCGGCTCTGCGCGGCAAAAGCAACCGCATCGTCGGCATCAGCAATTTACTGGAAATATTCCCAATATAGTACTATATTACTTGCACGCGAATACGCGCGAAAAATCGCGAACGCTTCGCGCGAAATTTTCTGACTTTTGAGTGAAGAATTAGAGTATGTTATTAGAGTGTATTAGCGTGCGGGTAACGGATTAACATGTACAACCAGATTGCTTCCAATAAACGCCGTACGGCCTTATTGTTTGTTATTGTTATCGCGCTTTACGCGTTGGTCGGTTGGGCTTTGGCGCAGGTTTATGGCAACCAATTATTCTTCGTGTTAGCTATTGGCATTAGTATATTTCAGGCGCTAGTCAGCTATTACTACGCCGACAAAATCGCTCTCTTTGCAACGGGGGCCAAAGGACCCCTTAAAAAAGACGACGCGCCGGAAATATTCCGTGCCGTTGAAAATACCGCAATCACGGCCGGTGTGCCCATGCCCCGTGTCTATGTTATACCAACCGATGCATTGAATGCTTTTGCCACCGGTCGCGACCCCAGACACGCTAGTGTCGCTATAACCACTGGTTTGGCGGAGCGGTTGGAAAAGTCGGAGCTTGTGGGCGTGATAGCCCACGAGATGAGCCATATAAAAAACCGCGACATTCTAGTTATGACGGTCGTGGTAGTGCTCATTGGCGCGCTGGGGATACTAAGCAATATTTTCTTGCGCTCGCTATGGTGGGGAGGGGGACGACGGGAAAATGAAAATAGCGGTGGCAATGCATTGGCCGTTGTCGGCATTGTTCTCATTATCTTAGCACCTTTTATCGGTATGCTCATCCAGCTAGCTATCTCCCGCCGCCGTGAGTACTTGGCCGACGCTTCAGGCGCGCTACTGACTCGCTATCCGGAGGGTTTGGCCAGGGCGCTTGAAAAAATATCCGCCGATAAGCGCCCGCTTGAAACCGCCAGCTCGGCAACCGCCCATCTCTTTATTTCCAACCCTCTTAAAGTGTCAAGTTTTGCCAATCTCTTCAGCACTCACCCGCCCGCCAAAGACCGCATCAGGAAGCTCCGCGAGATGATAAAAAATATCTAATTTCTAAGTCCTAATTTCTAATAAAAGACCAATGTCTAAAATCCCAATTGGGGAATTGGTGCCTGGGATTTGTTTAGGTCAATTAGAAATTAGGAATTAGAAATTTATAATACTGCTTGTTTTAATTACTATCCTACTCATTTATAATAGTAGTGATGGCACAAAAAGTTACACAAAGTATTAACGAGAGGGTAGAGAAGCTTCGCCATGAGATTGACCGGCATCGCTATCTTTATCATGTGCTCGATAAGCCGGAGATTTCCGACGCGGCGCTTGACTCTTTGAAGCACGAACTTCAGGAATTGGAAGACAAATATCCCGAACTTATCTCTCCCCACTCCCCCACCCAGCGAGTCGGAGGAAAGGCGCTTGCAAAGTTCGCTAAAGTTACCCACAGCTCCCCCATGCTTTCGCTTGTTGACGCTTTTTCTTTTGATGAACTTAAAGCGTGGCAGGAGCGCGCCGTAAAATTGGTCGGCTCCCCTGCCCTCTCGAAAGGGTATTTTGCCGAACTCAAAATGGATGGCCTTGCCATCGCGCTCATATATGAAAACGGTCTGCTCAAACGCGCGGCGACGCGCGGCGACGGCAAGGTTGGTGAGGATGTAACAAATAACATCAAAACTATTGACGCGGTGCCACTCAAGTTGCGCCGCGCATCGAAATATTTTACCAAAGGCACTTTCGAGGTGCGCGGCGAAGTATATATGACCAAAGCGGCGTTTGAGGCAGTCAACCGCGAGCAGAAGAAAAACAATCAGCCGCTCTTTGCCAATCCGCGCAATGCCGCCGCCGGTTCCATTCGCCAGCTAGACCCTATGATTACCGCGTCACGCCAGCTAAGTTTTGTGGTCTACGAGGTCGTTACCGATTTAGGCCAAAAGCTTCATCACGAAGAGCACGAAATAGCCAAGAGCTTGGGTTTTCCGGTTTTGTCCGCCAATAAATTATGCGCTACGGCAGACGCTACCAAAAAATTTCACGCTCATTGGGAGAAGGGGAAGGGTTCACTTGCCTACCAAATTGACGGCGTGGTGGTGGTAGTTGACGACGAAGCGGCGCGCGCGAAATTAGGCGTCGTCGGCAAAACGCCGCGTGGGATGATAGCTTATAAATTTTCCGCCGAACAAGCGACAACGACGGTCAAAGAAATTATCGTCCAGGTCGGACGCACCGGCACCCTGACACCAGTGGCAGTTTTTGAGCCAGTCAAAGTCGCAGGGTCAACGGTATCTCGGGCGACACTGCATAATCAGGATGAGATTACACGAAAAGATGTTCGCGTCGGCGATACCGTCATCATCCAAAAAGCCGGTGATGTCATCCCGGAAGTGGTGGAGGTGGTCAAGAAATTACGCCCGAGCGGCGCAAGACCGTGGCATATGCCGAGGAAGTACGAGGGCGTGTCGGTCTTGCGTAAAGAAGGCGAAGCGGCCCATAAAGTTACCAGCACCAAACTGGCGTCGGTAAAATTACGCGCCCTTCAGCATTTTGTCGGTAAAAAAGGATTCGATATTGTCGGCCTCGGGCCTAAGATATTGACTCAACTTTACATTAATAAATTGGTTCAGAGTTACCCCGATATTTTCAAACTAACAGAAACCGATTTACGGCCACTCGAGAGATTTGCCGACAAATCGGCGGGCAACATCATCGCTTCTATCGATAGCCGTAAAACTGTTGAGCTGGGCCGGTTTTTGAACGCCATCGGCGTACCCATGGTCGGCGAAGAAACGGCCTTTGACCTCGCCGAACACTTCGGCAACATTCATGAAATAATGGATGCCAAACTTGATGAGATAAATAAAGTATATGGCATCGGCGAACGGGTAGCGCAGTCCATAGTTAACTTTTTTAGTGACGCGGACAATCGGTCTTTGATAAATGAACTTTTATCGAGCGGCATAAAGTTAAAGAACCCCGAGCGCGCTGCCCGTTCCGGTCCGCTCAAGGGCAAAACTTTTGTTTTCACCGGCGGGATGGAAACTATGACGCGCCAAGCCGCGGAGGATAAGGTGCGCAAACTGGGCGGTGATGCTTCGGGCTCGGTGAGTAAACTTACAACCTATGTGATTGCCGGCTCGGAGCCCGGCAGTAAATTCGATAAAGCCCAAAAACTCGGCATCAAGATTATTTCGGAAGAAAAATTTCTGAAAATGGTTAAATAGGATTATGAGACCGTTGAAAAAGTATTTTTTATTGTTCGAGTTTATCGAGAACTGCGAATTGTCATTGCGAGGCCGGGCGAAGCAATCTGGGCCTTTCTATAGAGAGATTGCCGCGCCCACGACCCCATGGGGTTCGGGGCTCGCAATGACACAGTAATCTGCTTTAGAAATTAGTAATTAAAAATTAGAAATTCTTGAAGGAGTCCAATGCTTTTGTGGAAAATATTATTAAACCGTTGGTTTTGGCTGGCGGCTAGCGCCGGCATCTCGTATTTAGGTCTTGTGAAGACTCTGCAGATGGCGCATCTTTTTGGCAAGATGGGCTGGGCGGAAAAGTACTTAGGCGAGGGCGGCAGTTACACCGTTTGGAAGGTTGTCGGTGTCATAGCGCCCATCATCGCCATCATTTATTTCTTTTCCGAAGTCAGCGACCGCGCCATGTCTTGGGCCAGTGGTTTGTAGTTGTATTAAACAGGTAAATACGATACAATATGTGTCATTGCGAGGAGCCCGTAGCCCCTTGTGGGGCGGAGGGCGACGCGGCAATCTTACAAATAGTGTCATCCTCGAGCTGGAAACGCAGTGCTCCAGCATCGGGGATCCATAATAGATACATCGAGGGCCGTTAGCTCAGTTGGCAGAGCGCGACATTTGCAATGTCGAGGTCGCCGGTTCGAGACCGGCACGGTCCACCAATAATTGTCCATGCCTATGACGCGGCTTCTAGTGGCACAGATACTCTGTACAAATAATTCATATGAAACTAACTATTCTTGCTAAGCCGAGCTCCATAGAAGCTAAAATCGAGAAAGTCGATGGGGCGACGTACAAAGTTTTTGTTAAAGAGCCGCCGGTGAAGGGCATGGCCAATCGGGCCATCATAGACGCGCTGGCCGAGTATTTTAATGTCCCCAAGAACTCTCCCCGAATAATTTCTGGTTACTCCTCACGCACCAAGATTATAGAGATAGATCCACGTGGGTAGACGCAGATAATATAAATATCCGCAATAATCTGCGTTATTCTGTATCCGCGATAATCTGCGACTGTTAGTACGGTATAAACGCTAAACTGATAAGGATAAGGGTGGCTTGAAAGAGGACGTTTAACCACCAATAGTGTGGTGTGAGATTGTTTTGCGCGAACAAATGGAACTGCCAATGTTGTTTGGTGATTGGCCAGCGGTGGGTATAGTACATCCAGAGTGGACTATTGTCGACTATGTCAGGCGTAAGTCCTCCTAGAGCGCCCCAAATCAAGTTGGGTTGGTGGTGGGGTGCGGACAAGAAGTAAATTAGTATTGCTAACGAGGCGACAATATCCAGCCCAATATATAACCAAGTCGAAACGGACGTTTTTTTCTCTTTGAGCACGCCGTAATCTAGGTGGGGGATAAAATCTAGGATATGATGAGAAACAAATCCGGCGGCAAAAGCCACCCATGGCGAATTGATATGAGAACCGACGGCGCTTCCGACAATAATGTGGGGTGTGGCAATCATAAATATAATTCAAAAGTTAAAAGTTAGAAGTCAAAAATACAAGTCAAAAGCAATAATTAGGATTTTGAACTTTGGGCTTGATTTGTAATTTGAAATTTGCCATTTGAAATTAATTGATATCGTCTGCGTCGATATCAATTGCCGTGCCCGGCTTAATATCCTCACGCAGCAAGCGGTCGGCGAGCGGGTCCTCGATTTTTGTTTGGATGACGCGCCAGAGCGGCCGTGCGCCGTAGACCGGGTCGTAGCCAAGTTGCACCAATTTTTGCTTAGCGGGGATGGTAACGGTAATAGAAATATTTTTGGCTTTCAAACTGACATTAACCTTAGCAATCATTAGGTCAACGATTTTCAGCAGCTCTTCAAGCGTTAGCGGCCGGTAGGCAATCACGCCGTCAAAACGATTGAGGAATTCCGGCTTATAAATATTATTTCTCTGGAGATACTCCAACAAGTCCTTTTTTAGCTGCTCATAGGGAGTATTGCTTTTTATGGCCTGGCGGATAACTTCGGCGCCCGCGTTCGACGTCGCGATTATTATGGTATTGGAAAAATCAACGGTGCGGCCGGTACCGTCGGTAAGACGACCATCGTCTAAGACCTGCAGGAATAAGTTGAGAATCGATGGGTTAGCTTTTTCTATTTCATCTAGAAGCACGACCGTAAACGGGCTGTCTTTAACGGCTTTAGTGAGGGATCCCTGCTCACCGCTTTCGCCTCCCTGCCCCGCCGCGCCGATGAGCTTGGCGCTAGCATCCGCTGTTTGGTATTCACTCATATCGAGCCGTATCATCTTTTCAACACTGCCAAAATAGGCCTCGGCTAATGCCTTGGCGGTTTCGGTTTTACCGACGCCGGTTGGTCCGATAAATAGGAATGTGCCGATGGGCTTATGCTCGCGGTTCAGTCCGCTTCGGGCGCGCTTTAACGCCGCTGAAACCGCGCTGACCGCTTCGTTTTGGCCTATTATTCGGCGGTGTAATATCTCATCAAGATTGAGCAATCTTTCCTTTTCGGTTCTTGATGCTTCGCCGACCGGAACTTCTGTTTTGATGGAGGCAACTTTATCTATAACACTGGGCGTTATAATTTTAATCTTCTCGCTCGCGGCGTTAGTCGCGACGTTGTCAATCAGCTCAATAGCTTTTTGGGGGAACGGTTTCTCGTGGATGTAACGGTCGGCGACATTGACGGTTTCCTTGACGGCGGGGAAAGTGAATATTACATTGTGGCGCGACTCAAAGAAGGGTATTACATCTTCCAGCACGTAAACCACTTCGTCTTTGGGCGGCTCTGCCACATCTATCTTTTCGAAGGATTGCGCTAGGCCGGTGTTAGCTTCAATATCACTGTGAAACTGCTCCAAGGTTGTTGTGCCGATGATTTGGATTCCCGATCGCCGCAAGTATGGCATCATAATTTCCGTGGCATTAATAGCGCCGGTTTTTTCTCGCCGGCTAAGGAGAGTGTGGATGTCGTCAATGAAAAGAATGATATCACCGGCGCTGACTGCTTCGTCAAGTATCGCTTTAAGACGCGCTTCAACCTCGCCCTTCGCGCCCGCCGATGCAAGGATATGCCCCGTATCTATCTCCCAAATGTGTTTGTGCCAAAGCGCTGCCGCTACCTGGCCGTGGAGGATTTTTTTAGAGAGAGCGTAAACAATCGTCTTTTTACCGACTCCATGATCTCCAGCCAGCAGAGCGTTGCTATCTGCCGATTTTGTTATCACCTGTTCGAGCCGCAACACCTCTTTTGTATGGCCATGGACTTCCAGATTTTTTAAGTTAGCGGAGGCCGTAGTTAGGTCACGACCGTAGTTTAGCAGGGTCGGCGTGTAGCCGTATGACCAATCTCTGCCAATGCCGCCCTCGACGGTTTCTGTCTGCCAAAAATGTACCTTGCGACTCATGCTAACGTATTTATCAAACCAGCGTAGTATCGACTGAGCGTCTTTTATCTCCAGCTTTTTGAGACCTAATATATCTTGCCAGAGCTTAAAACTTGCGACCAATCCCCCTAGAAGCTGGGTTAGAGTTACTTTTCCGGTTGAGCTTTGTTGGCTGGTCAGTACGCTAATTAGTTCGATTGGCCACGAACCGGTAGGATTTTTGTTGTTTTGCCAGTAATTTGCAAGCTTGGAGCTATAGCTTTCGGGCGATATCAAATCGGCGCGGACAAGGAAATATTTTCCCCCTTGGATGTTATTGAGTGCCAGCCAGAGTATAGCGGCGTCAATGGGGACACGTTTGGTTTGCGCAAGCTCTTGAGCCCCAAGAAGATACTCTATCGCGTCAAAATCAAGCAAGTCGGCGAGATTGCCACTATTTATACTAACTGGCCGGCAGGAATAGTGACGCCATCGACCAAACCAGAGCCAAAGAATAGCTAGGGCTACCGACCAACTAAGCATCGCGAAGATCAAATGATTGAAATACGTTGTCGACAGTGCGATTATCCACCAAAGAATAAGAATGTAACCGAGACGGTCGAGCGCTTTCCACCATGGAGCATTGACTGACTTATAATTTCTGTAAGAGGTAACCGAAGTAGCCGAATTGAGGTCGAAAGTTGCTGTCATCTGATAACTCCTAACCATATAATCAGAGCTACTATTGCCGGCGCGAGTGACCAGAAAAGGATGGTACCGATTCCGCCAGCAAAACAAGCCGCCATGGCCCCCAGCCCGATAAAGACTGTAATTGAGCGTATTACGAAGCCGACCAGCCGGCTTACTAGGTTATCAATGAATCTTCGGAACATTAAGTCCATGGGGAGGTTGGACGTTCTTTGGATGTCACGTTTCCAAGGGGCGAATAGTGTTCCCACTAGCACCGACAACGAAAAAAATACCGCGATTTTACCGGTAAGAAGTAAAGTCGTTTTCCATAGTTCCCGCGGCTCATCTTTCAGCCACCACGTAATAAAATTGCCTGACAATGTCCTCCTTAAAGTAACCCCAAAACCCAACAACACATTGCTGGTCTTCGTCTAAATTCATTATATCTTAAAATTGTCTATTGCGGGTGCTTGACAAGTTATCATAATTATCGGTATGATAATGACGTGGTTATCAGTTTGAATTAAAAACCAAGAATAATGTATGCGGTTGGTAGTTTCTTAACTTCCATCTGGAAGTTTTTGTTTGCGCTCCGCCCACAAATCGCAAACAACCCTGCGCAGTTCGCACTGCTCGTATAGGATGTAATCCCTTGAGCAGTAAGAACGAAGAAGGGTTCAGGCGCCGTTCCCAAACCTAACGCAAACAATCCTAGCTCCCTGAAACCTAACACCTAAACCCTAAACCCCGTGACCCGAATTGCCCCAAGCCAGAGGCCATAACCGATGGTTGTGAATTCTGGATTTGTGGCTCGCCCTTTGACAACTAGACGCTATGCGAGTTAACCGCGTAAGACGAAAATATGGTTTTTACGTGGTTGCCCAACGTCGCCCAATCTCTTTGCGAAATACCTGCCCGCCGAAGCCTCGGCGCAGGCGGGGGTTATTATTCCTCTTCGCAAAATAGATTGAAGCTATGCTGGGCGAACCAGTAATTACCTCATAGTATTCGGTAATTACGTGGTTGCAAGAATACAGGGTTTTCGATCCCTGTAAAAAAATCGAGCCCAATCAATTAAGTTCAACTTAATTAGTCTTATTTGAGAGTTTGATCCTGGCTCAGGATGAACGCTGGCGGTGTGCCTGATACATGCAAGTCGAACGGTCCGTAGGACCGAACAGTTAACTATAGGCAGCTAACAATTAACGGGATAATCTATGGAAACTTTTAGGTTCCGACGATTCAAGGTCTATCAAGATGCAAAAAGCTATAATATTCAGCTTTTTCAACTGACGAAGAACTTCCCTCCAGATTTGAGACATCAAATCGTCAGAAGTTCTTTATCGATCCTGCTCAACATTGCTGAAGGATCGGCAAAAAAGTCAGATAAGGACTTTAATCGCTACATCGAAAATAGTTTAGGTTCAGTCAATGAAACAGTTGCCGGTTTGGAGCTGGCTTGCGAACTTAGATTATTATCAGAATCAGAGTTTCTAAGGTTATTGAAGCTATCGGAGGAAATTGCTAAACAATTAGGTGGTTTATCAAAGAAGCTTAAATCTTGTTAAATGTTAATTGCTAAAGGTTGAATGTTCTGTCCTACGGACAGTGGCGAACGGGTGAGTAACGCGTGGGAATCTGCCCCAAAGCAGAGGATAGCCCGCCGAAAGGCGGAGTAATACTCTATATTCTCGTAAGAGAAAAGTCCCGATTTTATCGTGGACACTTTGGGAGGAGCCTGCGTCCTATCAGCTTGTTGGTGGGGTAATGGCCTACCAAGGCAATGACGGGTAGCTGGACTGAGAGGTCGGACAGCCACAAGGGCACTGAGACACGGGCCCTACACCTACGGGTGGCAGCAACCGGGAATATTGCGCAATGGACGAAAGTCTGACGCAGCGACGCCGCGTGTGGGATGAAGGTTTTAGGATCGTAAACCACTGTCCCCCGCCATAAAGGCGGGGTAGAAAGCACCTACAAACTACGTGCCAGCAGTAGCGGTAATACGTAGGGTGCAAGCGTTATCCGGATTTA
>CAYHTS010000015.1:0-6753 GCA_964359635.1 uncultured Candidatus Saccharibacteria bacterium
TAAAGATTTGAAACTTGACATTGCCGACGCAAACTCTACTCTAGTGATGTTGGAGTTAAATGGTTTTGTAAAAAGATTGGGGGGTAATTATTATGTCAAAAATGTCCAATGAGTCAAATCTGGTCATCGTTGAGTCCCCGGCCAAAGCGCGCACCATCGAGCGTTATTTGGGCAGTGGCTATAGTGTCATTGCCTCTTTCGGTCATGTGCGCGACTTGCCAACCCATAAAATGGGAGTAGATACCAAGAAGCAATATGAGCCAGAGTATATCATTCCGCCGCGTTGCCGCAAAACAGTTTCGGCGTTAAAAAGAGCTATTAAGGGCGTGGACAATGTTTATCTTGCCACTGATCCGGACCGCGAAGGCGAGGCGATTTCGTGGCACGTCGCTGAGGCGGTCTCGCCTCAGCGAACTCAAAGCGCAAAACTCAAAGCGCAAAACTTTAGGAGAATCACATTCGGTGAAATTACCAAGGAAGCGATACTTGAAGCGGTCAAAAAGCCGCGCGAGATCGATATGGACCTCGTCGATGCCCAGCAGGCGCGACGTATCATAGACCGCTTGGTTGGTTACAGCTTGAGCCCGATATTGTGGCGCAAGATATTCAAGGGACTGTCCGCCGGCCGCGTACAGTCGGTGGCAGTGCGGTTGGTAGTGGAGCGGGAGCGGGAAATTGAGGCCTTCAAGCCGGTGGAATATTGGTCTATCGAGGCGGATTTAACCAAGGCCGAGAGCAGCCCATTTACCGCGCTACTTACTGAAGTCGAGGGGAAAAAAATCGAGAAGCTGACCATTGGCATTGAGAAGGATGCCAAGGCCTTTGTCGAGGGGCTCGAAAAAGCTAAATATTGTGTTCTGGACGTGGCGACGCGGCAGGAAAAAAGGACGCCACCACCACCCTTTACAACTTCAACTCTCCAGCAAGAAGCGTCTAAGCGTCTTCGCTGGTCAGCCAAGCAAACTATGGCCATAGCGCAACGGCTCTATGAAGCCGGCCATATAACTTACATGCGTACCGATTCGGTCCATTTATCGGAAGCGGCCATCACCGCGGCGCGCAAATACATCCAAAGCGCTCTGGGCGCGAAATATCTGGCGGTGGCGGCGAGGCAATATAAGACAAAGACCAAGGGCGCCCAGGAGGCGCATGAAGCCATTCGCCCGTCGCACATAGGCAAGCCGCCCGAAGCGCTGTCATTGCCCGATGCCCGACAGAGCAAACTCTACGACCTTATTTGGCGACGGATGGTGGCGTGCCAAATGGCAGAGGCGCTTTACAACAATACGGCCGCCAATATCGAAGCTAAGGCCAAGATGGCCGGTATATTTCGCGCCACCGGCATCGAGGTGATTTTTGACGGTTGGCGCAAGATTTATTACACCAACAAAGACCAGGGAGAAGCTAGGATATTACCGGAGCTCGATAAGGGCGACGCACTGGATCTGAAAGAGTTGCGCCACGAGCAGCATTTTACCGAACCGCCGCCACGCTATTCCGAAGCGTCACTCATAAAAGCTCTCGAGGAGCGGGGGATTGGCCGGCCTTCAACCTACGCGCCGACCATGTCGACAATTGTTGACCGTGGCTACGTCAATAAAGAAAAGGGGCGCCTGCATCCTCAAGAAACCGGCATGCTGGTTAATGATATGCTCGTGAAGCACTTTCCCGACGTGGTCGACTATGACTTTACGGCTCGCATCGAAGAAGAACTTGACAATATTGCCACTGGCGAACTGGCATGGACCAAAGTCGTTGACGACATCTACGTGCCGTTATCCAAACAAATCGGTAAAGAAGAAGGAAAAATTGAAAAGGTTGATACTAATATTGCCACTGACGAAGTTTGTCCCGAGTGCTCTAAGCCGATAGTTATCAAGCGCGGCAAATACGGTCAGTTTTATGCCTGCACCGGTTTTCCGGACTGCCGTTATACCAAGCCATTTCTGACGCCGGAGGAGGAGGCCGTTAAAAATCAAGCGGAAGCGTTGGCGGCATCGAAAAAATGCCCTAAATGCGGCGGGGAGCTTAAAGCTCGCAAGGGGCGCTTCGGCTGGTTCATCGGCTGCTCAAAATACCCTGAGTGCAAGTTTCTGGAGAATGTCAAACTAAATAAATCAAAAATCAAAAATCAAAATGCAAAATGATAAAGATAACTTCAATAAGAATTTCACAGAAAGGTTAATAAAATTTTCTCTTACTATTATTGAGCTGTGTAGTAATTATCGTGTTAATCCTAAATATAGGGCGATAGTCGATCAGCTGACCAGAAGCTCCACTTCAATTGGCGCTAATATTGTTGAAGCAAAAGCTTCGAGTTCCAGGAGGGATTATATAAAATATTTCGAAATAGCCCTTAAGTCGGCTAATGAAACCGAATACTGGCTGATATTATTACAAAGGTTAAGTGAAGATGAAGAAGTAGGTACGTACCTGACCGAGGTAAAAGAAATATCAAGGATTATTGGTTCAAGTATTATTACTCTAAAGGGCAAACGATAAATTCTCTTTAAATTTTGATTTATCATTTTAATTTCTGATGTTTAAATTTTGATTTATTATGAGCTTACTTCCCAAAAGCATAACCAATTTGATTGAAGAGTTAGCGAAATTGCCCGGGGTGGGGCCGAAGACGGCGGCGCGGCTGACTTTTTATTTACTCGCCAAAAGCGAGGACGACAATCGTCGCCTGGGGCAGGCGGTTATTGATTTAAGAGAGAACCTGACAGAGTGCCATAAATGCTACAATTACGCGACGGTGGATCCCTGTCCGATCTGCGCCGACCAGCGTCGCGACTCGCGTCTGTTGGCGATTGTCGAGGAGCCGCTTGATCTGATGTCTATGGAGCGAACCGGTTACGACGGGCTTTATCATGTGCTGGGCGGCGTAATTTCGCCGGTAAACGGGGTGGGTCCCGATGACATTCGCATCAACCAGCTGGTGAAAAGAGTTAGCGAGAACGAAGGCGAGCTCGATGAGATAATTCTCGCCACTGACCCGTCGCTTGAAGGCGAAGCGACGGCGATGTATATTAGACAACAGTTGATACCCTATAATGTTAAGGTTACGCGGTTGGCGCGAGGTCTGCCGGTCGGTGGCGACCTGGAGTACACTGACGAAGCGACCTTGACAAGGGCATTGGAAGGGCGTAAGGAGTATTAGTAGGGGGAAAAATTAGCACGCCAAAACGCTCGAAATATCACGAAAGCGTCACGCGAAAGTGTTATTCGGGTTTGAAAAAATAAAAATAAAAGTTTGATAAGCTCCATCTAGGAGCTTTAAGGAGGGATAAGTGCCAGATGATTACTTTTGCCCCGGTTGCGGGAATTATTCCCAAAAGGAACCGGGCAATTGCCCGCTGTGTCGCACGCCGCTCGAAACATTAGGGGAAGTCAATGTTAACGACGACGCGGTAGATAGCATAGAAAACCAAGCCGACGATTTGCTTGATGATGACATAGACGAGGGATTGGCTACGAGTAGAACAGGAAAAAAGAGCAATTACCAAAAAAATAAATTTGAAGACGAAGTTCAAGATTTATAATACCGCCTCGCGCCGCATAGAGGAATTCAAACCCATTAAAGACGGGCAAGTGGGGATGTATAGTTGTGGTCCGACAGTTTATGACGAGGCGCATATTGGTAACTTGCGGGCCTATGTTTTCAATGACCTCTTGTACCGCTTTCTGAAGGCGGAAGGTTATAATGTCCAGTGGGTGATGAATATCACCGATATTGACGACAAAATGATTGCCCGCGCTAAGGCCGACAATACCAGTGTTAAGGAAATCGCTCAAAAGTACGAGAGTCAGTTCCTTGATAATATTAGGGCGATAAATGTCTCGGTGGATAATATAAAATTCGTCCGTGCCACCGAACATTTTGCCGAAATGAAAAAGTTGACAGATACTCTGGTGCAAAAAGGTTTTGCCTACAAAGCCGACGATGGAATATATTTTTCGGTCAGTAAGTTCAAGAAATACGGTCAATTTGCCGGCATAGAATTCGATCCAACCAAAGCCAAAGCTCGCATTAAGAACGATAATTATGACAAGACCTCACCGCAGGATTTCGCGCTCTGGAAAATAGATGAGGATTCCAAAGAAGGCAGACCCGGCTGGCACATAGAGTGCTCGGCAATGAGCGAAAAATACCTAGGTATTCCTTTCGACATTCACACCGGCGGCGTTGACCTGATATTTCCACATCACCAGAATGAAATCGCTCAAACGGAAGCGGCGACCGGTAAACCTTTGGCGCGCTATTGGCTTCACAACGAACACTTGTTAGTTGATGGCGCCAAGATGTCGAAATCGCTGGGTAATTTTTATACGCTCCGCGATATCGAGAAGAAGCATTACAGCCCGTTAGCCCTACGTTTTGACCTTCTCAAAGCCCATTACCGTTCGCGACTTGATTTTAGCTGGAAGGCAATGGCTGGCTCCGACACAGCGCTACTGGATATGAGGCGTTTTTGGGCGAAGTCGGCGCTTATCAAGAGGCAAAAAGTCCTTTTGCTCGACAAGGCATACGAGAAGTTTGTCGATGCTCTTTGCGACGACTTGAATGTACCGGGCGCTTTGGCGGTGGTGTTTAATGTTATCGGTAATGCGGCTAACGAGGGGCCGGTGGGCCGTGACTTTTTGCGCAAGGTGGACGGAATTCTCGGCCTAAATGTAACCCATGATGTCTCTTCGAGTATTACGGCGCTAGTTGGTGAGATGGATAAGGCGAGAGATGATAAAAATTTCAAAGAATCAGACCGTTTGCGTGAAAAACTTGAGAAACTGGGCTATTTGATAGAGAACTCTCCTGACGGTAGCTACGCTATCAGGCAAAATTAAAATTCAATAGTCGTGATCTCTTGCACTCGAATACGCTCGAACGGCTCACTCTAAATATGCGCTCGAAAGTTTGCAAACTCTTTCGTGTGATAGCTCGGCGAACATTCGCGTGTTGATTCGAGTATCAGGTTCGAGCGAAGCGAGAACTACGCATTCGTTTTTGTGAGATCACGTTCATTAGGCATCTAACCTCTAACTCTTAACATCTAACACAACCTCATTATGTTATAATGGGTTGTAGTGAGCCATTCTACTTTTAAGAAACTCATAATTATTGTGGGAGCGGTCGTCGTTGTAGCGGCGATTGTTGGGTTGTATTTCTTTTCTCCTAAAGTAATGAAGTGGCTTAGGTCGTCTCCGCGCGTGACGGCCGATACGGTGAAAGATGATAATTCTGGCGCTCCGGCAGTCGTAACGGCATCACCGGCTTCGCCGGAAGCCAAGAAGAAAATCCAGTCAGACCCGCCCAAGAAAAGCACCGGCGGCAATATTAGCGGTTCCACCAAAACCAATAGCGACGGCTCCCAGACAACAACGGTCTCCGAAGGGTCGGCGGCGGGCAGTGAACTTTCGCAGGTTGCCGGCGTCGGTCCCGGCTCCGGCGCGCCCTACGGCATTTATTTCGTGGACGAAACAGGACAATACGGGGGATTAGCCCAGCAGATAAAGGACTTTATGAGCGCTCGGCTCAAGTGGGGCAGTGAGATACCGTACCTATATCAGGTTACAATTAGGAATGCCGGCGCCAGCGGCTGGGAGGGTCAATACGCCGGTTCTTACACCAAGACCGCCGCGGGCGATATAACATCGGCCTTCGGCTACATCATTTTAAATACTTATTACCACCAGTCCGACCCGTATTTTGTCGACTACATGAAGCTGGTGTTTGCCCACGAGTACGGACATCATTACACGCTCTACCATAAGTGGGTGGCGTGGGACATCTCGGCCGGCCAGCGCTTTCCCGATGCTTACTATACCGTCCGGCCACTTAGTAAAAGTAACACCGCCGCCGATTATTCGTTGGGATGGTCCAATTGTGATGCTGAAATAATTGCCGAGGACTATTCTTATATTTATTCCGGCTACGGTTATCACGCTATGGCTGGCGCGCGCGGCTATCCTTCAGTTGGCACAAAAACTTGGCTCGAAAGCATAGCGGGCGGCGCCGGCGGAGGCAGTTCATCGCCAGCCCCTACCGGTGGTTCGACACCGCCGCCAGCGTCAGACGCCGTGCCGACGGTCTCGGTGACCGCGCCGTCAAACGGCGCGACAGTAAGCGGTAGCATCACTTTTTCAGCGACAGCGTCGGATAATAATAGTATTAGTAAAGTATCTTTTTATATCGGCTCAACCAAGATTGCCGATGATTACAATAGCGCGTATCAAACCAGCTTTGACACGGCGGCTTATGCTAACGGCTCATATCAGCTGAAGGCGGTGGCCTATGACAGCGCGGGGCAAACGGCCGAGAGTAGCATCTCCGTTACGATTAACAATGCCGCGCCAGCGCCATCCGGTGATACCACGGCGCCAACTGTTACTATCACGGAGCCCACTAACCCGTTCGCGTGGTCGGGCCAGCCGCATCAGCTGCGCATTAAGTTTCGTTCAACTGACAATGTGGCGGTGGTAAAATTAAAAATATATGTTAATGGCAGTTTCTGGCAAGAGTTCGCTAGCTCCGGCATTGACCTAATGTGGACTTACGATGCCTCCATTGCCAACGGCGATTACGTTTTCAAAGCCGAGGCATATGATGCCGCCGGCAACATGGGCGAGAACTCCGTCACAATCACCAAAAGCTAAAATGGGAGGGTGAGGTATTGACAAGAACGATAAATTAGTGTAAGTTTTATTATGCAGTAAGCAAAGGGGGCAAGCACCCCTTATTTTTATGCTTACTGC